>JANLQC010000056.1:0-3298 GCA_031367575.1 Betaproteobacteria bacterium
CATGTTTATCTAAAACCCAAACGATAATGCCCGAATGCCAAATGGGCTACCGAAGTTTCGCGCTCTGTGAATTTGACGGCGAATAGTTCGGTACGCAAACCGGCCGTTCAATCACGGGGTGCGTACCACCACCAGCCGGTCGCGCGACGATTCCGCACCCCACGCCTCACCCGTCCTCCCCAGCATTTGCCGCACCTGCGCATCGGGTTCGTTGCTGGGAAAGCTCGCCCATTGTTCGTTCGCGGGGTCAAACCGCATGATGGCATTGCTTTTCCATTCGGTGATCCAGACTTTATCCCTGTCATCGACATAGACCGAATAGGTGCGCGCATTTGCCACCGGCGGCCTGAACAATTTCCAGCTCGCATCTTTCGGGTTGTACATCGACAGATTTCCCGACAACCACTCGGCCACCCAGATTTGGCCTTTGGAATCCGACCACACGCGACGCGCACCCTGATTTTTGGTCGGCGGCTCGATCATGGTCGCGGTGCCGTTGGCGGTGTCAATCTTCGCGATGTGGTTGCCCGCCAGCGATGCATAGTAAATATCGCCCGATGGTGTCGCGGCGATACCATAAGGCCCGCGACCCTTCGGCGCATTCCACACCTTGACCTCGCCGCTTTGGATATCCACGCTGCCGTAGTAACCCGATTGACCGGTGTACCAAAGTTTTCCTTTCCCATCAAAAGCGGCCGTGTTGAGATTGGTGTATGGCGTGCCGGCCGGCAGCGGAAACAATGTCACCGCACTCGTTTTCGGGTCAAACCGCACAATCGCGTTCTGGCCGCTATCGGTGATCCACGCGGCACCATCCGGGCCAACAACGACGCCGTGCGGCGAAGAACCCTTGCCCAGCGCAATGTGTTCGGTCTTGCCGGTTTTGGGGTCGAGAATGCCGAGATGGCCGGTGCGCTGCGCGGTGTACCAAACGTTGCCGTCAGGTGCGGCCGCGACATCGTGCGGGTGGGTGCCGGCGGGAACCGGGTAGTAGCGGACTTCGGCTGCCCGCGCGGCGGTGACCGACGCGATAAAGGCCAACAAGACAACGCAGATCCTGAATTCAGCGAATCGAAATTTCATACCGCCCTCGCAAAAAAATACGGCAAACACATTTTGCCGTATTTCTTGCAGCACCGTTTTTCAAGCGCCGTCGCCCGTGTCAATTTCGCTCAAACGTAAAACTTGCGGTCATCGGCAATTCGGCATTCTCCAGGCAACTCCCGTTCTTGCCGACACTCACCAGCGAATTTTTGCCGAGTTGAATCGTGTATCGGGATTCCTTTGCCGTGGCCGGTGGGCGCAGCGTGAACGTGGCCAACAACTGATTTTTCGCCGGCGGTTGCGGATTGTCACGGGTACCGCCGAAATCATGTGATGACGGCGGCAGGGAAATCATGATGCCTGCCGGCAGTTTCTCAAGCGTCGGGTCGGGATAGCGTTCTCCCATCGCATGCTTGACGATCTCAAACTGTCCGCTCGCCGCTGCCGACCCGGCCTCAAGCTGAATCGAGTGTCCGCAAATCGCTTCTTCGGTGGCGCTGAGGCAAAGCGTGACCGTGACCGGCGCGCCGCCCGCCTGAAACTTCGCCAGCGGTTTGCCCTGACAGGTTGTGCCTGCGGCAAAGTGCGCCGTGACGGCGGCGTTCGCCGGTGCACCTGTAAAGACGAATGCACTCGTCAATGCCACCGCGTGTAAATGACGCCTGAGTATCATGCTGAATCTCCCCATTGTGTCCGCCAATTTTACCCCGCGCGCCTACGTGCGATACGACACTCAGCGTTCGCCGTCGTATCCCGGAAAGCATCACCCGCCCGCCGAGCACGGGAATTTCAGCACCGGTTTGCGTTCTCGATTCCAACCCGCCCTAGGCCTGCGCCGATGCCAACAACTTCAACAATTCCGCCTCCCGTTCGGCGGTCAATCCGGCACGCAGTTTCGCTCGCCGATCAGTGCTCTGCGTTTCAAACCAGGCGAGCGTGTCAGTGGCCGTGGTGGTGAGCGGTCGAAAGGTCAGGCCGGCTTTCACGGATCGCACGGTGCTGCGCCGATGGAATCCTGCCGTATCCCCTTCTCCCGGCACCCATACCGGCAGGTCGCTCCAGGCATTGACTTTATGTTTTTCCAAAAAAGCCGCCGACGCCTCGCGCAATTCACAATCCAGTTTGGTGACACGGCGGATACCGTCCAGCATACCGCCCATCGTCAGGCGGATGTCAGGGCCGTTGCCGTCGAAGTTTCCAAACGTGCGGGCTTCAACCATGCGAATGGTCCATTCGGCAAGGTCACGCGCATCGATAAATTGCACCGGATCGGCACGCGGCGGCGTCAATATCCGGCCACCTTTGGCAATGCGCGCCGGCCAATAGGTGAAGCGATCCGTTTCATCGCCCGGCCCGACGATCAGCCCGGGTCGGATTACGGTGGTGATGCCGGGAAATTGGCGGTGCGCTTCATCTTCCGACAGCGCCTTCAGCGGCCCGTACAGCTCCATATTCTTGCGAAGGTTGGCGATGGTTTCTTTCATCGCATCCGGGCCGGTGTATTTGGCGCGCGCCGCGGTTTCATCGGCATCCGCCTTGGCCGTCTCGGCATAGACTGACAAGGTCGAGATGAAAACAAACTGGCCGACATTGCCTTTCAATACCGCCGCCGCATCGCGCACCCAGTGCGGCACGCTGGTCGGGTTGTCGATGCAGACATCGAATTTCCGGCCCTTGAGCGACGCGTAGTCGTTGGTCTCGCGATCACCGGTAAGCTCATCGACATGCGCGGGCCACACTTTCGGACGCCGACCGCGATTGAACAGCGTGACGTTGTGGCCGCGGCCCAGTGCGTAGCGCACCTGATGCGGGCCAGTGAATCCGGTACCGCCGAGGATCAGGATCGACAACGGCTTTGGCTTTGCATTGCCTGAAGGGCCGTCCGTTGCGGCGGGTGCGGGCATGACGTTGGTCGCGGCAATAGCCGCAGCCAAGCCAAGAATTTCACGACGGGTGGGTGACATGGCACATGACTCCGTAAGCGAGAAAATTCGATTATTTCTGTATTTTGCGCGGCGTTGTGTGGCGTCGTGTGGCGTCGTGTGGCGTCGTGTGGCAATTTGTGACGGAACTGGAACCCGCGCCGCCCACAATGCCGCCCACAATGCCGCACAACACAATGCCGCACAACACAGCGCCGCACAACACAAAGCGGCACCCACTACATTCCCTTTTATCCCCTACCCCGCCCGCCGCCAGAAATTCAATGCAAGCCCGCCCATCACCAGCGCCATCGCGATCAACTTCCACGCCG
>JANLQC010000066.1:0-9626 GCA_031367575.1 Betaproteobacteria bacterium
CCGGCCCCAACCCCAACCCCAACCTCAGCCCCAGCCCCAGCCCCAGCCTGTAAGGCACCATCAAGTATGCCGCTGCTATACTGCGGGTCTTGGTTTTTTGGCTTAATAATCAAAGGCATCGTTTTGCAAAACCCCATCGCATCCGCCACCAAACCGGGCGTCGACCACGACGCCATGAATCCCGTTGAAAGCGTGCCGGAAAGCGCGGTGCAGCGGCTGGGCGAAATTCTGGTGGTTCAAGGCAAGCTCGATACCGCCAATCTGGATCGGGCGCTAAAAGTGCAGGAGTCGGCCGCTAATGCCGCCGAGAGTGCCGCCGAAAGCCACGAGAAGCTGGGTTCCATCCTGACCCGCATGGGTATGCTTTCCGGGCGCGATTTGGCCGAGGCGTTGGCCGTGCAACGCGGCTGGACGATCATCGAATCGAGCGAATTTCCCGAGTTGCCGATTCTCGAAGAGACCGTGTCGCCGCGCTTTCTTCAGGAAGCGCAGGCGATACCGGTCAGTGAATCCGAGAGCGAAGTGGTACTGGCGATGACCGACCCGGCCAATCAATTCACACTGAATGCGGTGGCGGCGGCGACGCAAAAACGCATCGTGCCTAAATTGTTGTCCTCGACCGATTTCGACACGGTCTACGAAAAACTCTACGGCAGCGGTAAATCGTCGATGGGACAAATCGTCGACAACATTGCGACCCGCGACGACGAGCAGGATTTCGGCGATATCGAACAACTGAAAGATCTCGCCTCGGAGGCGCCGGTGATCCGGCTGGTAAACCTGATCATCAACCACGCGCTGGAGCGCAGGGCGTCCGACATTCATATCGAGCCGTTCGAGAATCAGTTGATCGTCCGTTATCGCATCGACGGCGTATTGCACGAAACCGAATCGCCGCCGCGCCGTTTGTCGGCCGCGGTGATTTCGCGCATCAAAATCATGGCGACCCTCGATATCGCCGAACGTCGTTTGCCTCAGGATGGACGCATCAAATTGCGCGTGCAAGGCAAGGAAATCGATTTGCGCGTGTCCACGGTGCCGACCATGCACGGCGAGTCCGTGGTGATGCGGATTCTCGACAAGGGCGGCGTGGCGCTTGATTTTCATGCGCTCGGCTTCGATGACGATAACCTTAAAGTGTTCATCTCGATCCTCGATCAGCCGCACGGCATCCTGTTGGTGACCGGCCCGACCGGCAGCGGCAAGACCACCACGCTGTACACCGCACTCGCGCGCCTGAACAAGCCCGATGTCAAGATTTTGACGGTGGAAGATCCGGTGGAGTATCAGATGGCCGGCATCAACCAGATTCAGGTCAAACCGCAGATCGATCTCACCTTTGCCAACGCATTGCGATCCATCGTTCGGCAGGATCCGGACGTGATCATGATCGGTGAAATCCGCGATCTGGAAACGGCGCAAATCGCCGTGCAATCGGCGTTGACGGGACATATGGTGCTTTCCACCATTCACACCAACGATGCCGCGGCGACCATCAATCGGCTGCTCGACATGGGTGTGGAGGATTATTTGCTGACCTCGACCATTGTCGGCATTCAAGCGCAACGCCTGGTGCGAACGCTGTGTCCGCATTGCAAGGAGGCGTATCACCCGGTCGAAGAGGTGGTGAAAGAATTGGGCTTGTTGCGCTTTGTGCGCGCCCCGCAGGAATCGGGTAAACCGCACCTGACGATGTACCACGCCAAGGGCTGCGAACACTGCGCGCATACCGGATACTTCGGTCGCCAGTCGATCATGGAAGTGTTGCCGATGACCGATACCCTGAGGAGCCTCATCATGCGTCATGCGACCTCATCCGAATTGCGCACCGCCGCCATCGGCGAAGGCATGGAGACCATTTATGAAAACGGCCTCAAGCAAGCCGTCAGTGGTGTGACCACGCTCGAAGAAGTGCTGCGCGTGACGCGCGAAGATTAGTCGATTAGCGCGGAATCGCACATGCCAATGTTTCAGTACAAGGCGGTTTCACACGCCGGTGAAGTCAAGGAAGGTGTGCTCGAAGGGGCCACGCATTCCGGCGTGATCGCGCATCTTCAATCGCTCGGGTTGATCCCGATTCGCGCGGCGGAAGTCACGGCCGATGGCGTCGCGGCGGCGGGCAAAATTTCTGCCAATGCACCCAATGCAATAGGCGCAAATAGTGGCATATCGATTTTTGGCGGGCGCGGCAAAGTCAGTCAGGCGGATTTGGGTGCGATCACGCGTGAGCTCGCGACGCTGTTGCGTGCGGGACTGCCGCTGGATCGCGGGCTGGAAATCCTCATCAATCTCGCCGAGAAAAAAAGCGTTTCTGAATTGCTGATGGCGATTCGCAACGAAGTGCGCGGCGGCACCTCGCTGTCAAAATCGCTCGACAAGCATCGCGACGTGTTCTCGCGTTTTTATATCAACATGGTGAAGGCCGGTGAAGCGGGCGGCTCGCTCGGCAATGTGTTGCAGCGGCTGGCGGACTACATGGAGCGCGCGGCGGAACTGAAAGAGAGCGTGCTGTCGGCGTTGATTTACCCGGTCATTCTGTTGGTGGTGGCGGTGGCATCGGTGTTGATTCTGGTGATCTTTGTGGTGCCGCAGTTCAAGCAGATTTTTGACCAGTCCGGCAAGGCGCTGCCGTTCGCCACCGATGTGGTGCTCACCACCGGTATTTTCCTGCGCAAGAACTGGCCGATTATTCTGGCCGGGGTGGTGCTGGCGCTATGGTTATTGAAGCGCTCATTGACCAACCCGGTTTCACGCGCGCGCTGGGACGCGAAATTTCTGCGCTGGCCGGTGATGGGCAACCTGATCGGCAAAGTCGAGATGGCGCGGTTCTCGCGATCGCTTGGCACTTTGCTGCAAAACGGTGTGCCGTTGCTGGCGGGCCTGTCAATTCTGAAAGACACCTTGGGTAATGCGGTGTTTCGCGACGCCGTCGATGTGGTCTCGCGCGATCTCAAGGAAGGCCGCGGCATGGCCAAACCGATGATGGAAGCCAACGTGTTTCCCAAGCTCGCGGTACAAATGATCGGCGTCGGCGAAGAGACCGGCAAGCTCGACGAAATGCTGGTGCAGGTCGCTGAAGTATATGACCGCGAAGTGGCGGCCGCGATCAAGCGTGCGTTGGCGCTGATTGAACCGGTGATGATTGTCGGGCTGGCGCTGTTGATCGGCGGCATCATCATGTCGATACTGGTCGCGATGTTTGATCTGATGGACATCCCGCTTTAATTTTTTTCACGCTGGAGTTTTTATGCAATCAACAATTCAACACGCGCGTTCACAGGGTTTTTCGCTGATCGAAATCATCGTCGTGATCACCATCATTGGCCTGATTGTCGGCTGGGCCGCGACGGCGATTTTTGGCAAGCAGGATCAGGCGCAAGGACGCATCGCCAAGAGCAAAATCGTGGCGCTCGGCGGTGTATTGGATTTATACAAGCTCGACACTGGCAAATACCCATCATCCAGCGACGGATTGAAGGCGTTGCTGACCGCGCCATCGGGGGCAACAGGATGGAATGGGCCGTATGTGAAAAACGCGGACGAGTTGAAAGACCCGTGGAAGAACGATCTCATTTATCGTTCGCCCGGCACGGACAATCGCCCGTATGAAATTGTCTCGTTGGGTGCCGATGGCCAAGAGGGTGGCGAAGGGCCGGCCAACAAGGACATCCGTTCCTGGGAGTGATTTTCAATCGCCTCCATTGACTCCATTTGTCCCACGTGCAAATGACCCCTTGCCACCGTTTGTTACCCAGCCAGCGCGGCTACTCCTTGCTCGAGCTGATCGTGGTGATTGTCATCATGGGGCTTGCCTATACGCTGCTGCCGAAAATGGTGTTCTCGGGTGTCTCTGGCGCGGAATTGCGCTCGAACGTGCGCGCGGTGGCAACGGGCCTGCGTTTGACGCGTGATACCGCCATCAACACTCGGCGCGAAGCGGTGCTGACGCTGGATCTTGAGGCGCGCGAATTCACGGTGCAAAACGACGCGAAGGTACACAAGTTGCACGACAAACTCGACGTTAAACTTTATACCTCGCAGGCCGATTTGATCACCGAAAAGATTGGCGCGATCCGTTTTTATCCCGATGGTTCGTCCAATGGCGGGCGCGTCACCGTTGGTGCGGGTGGCCGGGCGTTTGAAGTTGATGTGGATTGGCTCACCGGGCGCGTCACCATCAAGGATGGGCCGGCCGGAGACGAGCGTGGATAGCCAATCCCCAAAGCATTGCCTCGGAGACGCGCATGAATAGGGCGTTTTCAGCCGGTGTCCCAATGAAAATTGACCGCTACCCGGGCAACGTGGATCGCAATACACAGGGTTTTTCGCTGCTCGAGGTGCTGGTCGCGTTCACGCTGTTCGCGGTCGCGCTCGGCGTGATCATGCAGATTTTTTCACGTGGCGTAAATGGCGCGACGCTCGCCGACCGCTATGCAAAAGCCGCGATGTACGCCGAATCCAAACTCGCGGTTACCGGGCTGGAAGAGGCGCTGAAGGAAGGGACATCCAGCGGGAAGTTCGACGATGACTTTGCGTGGCAAGTCACCGTCAAGCCTTACATCGATCCCGCGCCGCGCGAACAACAGGCGCTTGATTTCGAGAAGCAGCATTTCGCGCAGCTTTACCAAATTGAATCGCGCGTGACGTTCGCAACCGACGACCGCAAAGAACGCGTGGTGACCTTGTCCACGCTGCAATTTGCAGCGCGCATCGGCGGGCCAATATGAGCGGGCGCATCATCAAACGAATTGACACGGCGGGATTCACGCTGCTTGAAATGCTGATCGGGCTGACGTTGCTGGGCGTGTTGCTGATCCTGATTTATTCCGCGCTCAATATCGGCCTGCGCGCCTGGGATACGGGCGACCAACGCGCCAGTGAGGCCAGCCATCAACGCATTGTGCAAAGTTTTCTGCGCCGTGAATTGGCGCAGGTGTTCCCGATTCGCTGGCGCGGCATTGCGGAATCGCGCATCGCTTTTGAGGGCAGCAACAAGGACATCAAATTCGTGACGGCGCTGACTCTGGGTGCCTCGGTGAAAGAGGGCGGGCTGCAGTGGGGGCACTTGTATTTGGCCGACGACACGACGGCCGATGGCAAGCGCCGCCAATCGCTGTTTTTGAAGCGCGCGAGTTTCGATCTGCACGCCAAGGATTGGAGCGGGCTTGATGACGCCAAGCCGACCCGCCTGATTGAAGGCGTCAAGGAAATCGGGATCAGCTACTTCGGCGCGGAAAACGACACGACCGATGCGAAGTGGGCAGATGAATGGAATTTGCCGCAGCGGGTGCCGCTACTGGTGAAAATTTCCCTCAAGACCGATTTGGGCCGCGATCTGCCTGATCTGGTGGTCGCACTCAAACTCGGCGAAGAAGCGGGCTGCTACGAAAATTCTTTCCAGCGCCAATGCCCGGCGAGGAGGGCGTGATGGTGCCTGCAACCGTCGAACGCAGGCGCAAGCAATATCAATTCCAACGCGGCATTGCGCTCATCATCGTACTGTGGATCCTCACCTTGCTGATGTTGATCGCGTCCTCATTCATTCATGCGATGCGCACCGAAATCAGCATCGTCGGCAATTCCGTGACGCGTGCCAAACTGGAAGCCGCCGCCAACGCCGGTGTGCAGCGCGCGATTCTGGAAATGACCAAGCCGCCGCAAATGCCGGATCGCTGGAATACGCTCGGGGTTCCGCAGGAATGGGCGTTCGACGGGCAAATATTGCACATCAGCATTCTCGATGAATCCGGCAAGATCGATATCAATGCCGGCAATGAAGTGTTGATGCGCGGCCTGTTTCGCTCGCAAGGGGCGACCGAGGAGGAAGCGGCGACGCTGATGGAATTAATTCTTGACTGGCGCGACGCCGATTCCCTCAAGCGCCCACGCGGGGCGGAAGAAGCGGAATACCAGGCGGCGGGATTGTCGTACAAACCGGCCAATGCGACCTTTCAATCCATAGAAGAACTGCGTCTGGTAATGGGCATGACGTCGGCGCTCTACCAGCGAATCGCGCCGCACATTACCATCTATTCGCGTCAAGGCGGCATCAATTCGCAGATCGCGTCGCGTGAGGTGCTGCGCGCGGTTCCGGGCGTGACCGAGTTGCAGATCGACGAATACCTGAAACAGCGTGAATTGGCGCGCATCAACAAGCAGCCGATTCCGGTATTCGCACCCGCGTCGCAATTATTTCCGTCCTTCGGGAACGGCGTGATGAATGTTCGTGTCGAAGCACGCAGCGATGATGGGAGCGCCTTTGTGCGCGAGGCCGTGGTGTTGCGCTTGCCCTTTCCCAAGCGTTCCTATACCTTCCTGCGCTGGCAGGAAGGAACGCCGACTGGCGCCTCCACCCCGCCGGGAACAACGATGGCGGCAGTGAATGGCAGCAACGGACAAACCCGCCAAGATGGTCTGGCTGGCCAAGCGGCCAAGTGAACCAGCATCAGGTGAAGACGTAAAAAAGCAATCAAATGAAACGGGATCCCACCAAGTGTATTTTTCAACATGAATGATTCCATGACAGCGGATGCGGTGATCGCGCCTGCGAGCCTCAGCCCACGCCCGAACGGATTCTGGCCATGGTGGATCGGCGAACTGCGCGCGTTGATCCCGCCACGTCTCATGAGCTGGATGGTGGGGGATGTCGCGGTGACCGACGTGAAGGTCGATGCAACGGGCATTTCCCTGTTGCGGCGTGAGTCGGGAAAATTGATTGCCAGTGCCGCCGTTCCGTCTGCGGAAGTGACCACTCATCCGCTGCTGCGGGATTTGCGTGCCAAGGGCCACGCGCAGGTGCGGGTGCTGCTGAACGATCAGCAGATATTGCAAAAAAACATCAGCCTGCCTGCTGCGGTCGAAGAGAATCTGCGCGAGGTAATGGGCTTTGAACTGGATCGCCACACGCCGTTCACCGCCGCGCAGGCTTACTTTGATGTCAAGCTAAGAAAACGCGACCCGCAGCGTGATTCCATTGATGTTCTGCTCGCCGTTGCGGCGCGCAATGTGGTCGATCCGTTGTTGTCCACCGTGCGTCAGGCCGGGCTTTCGGTTGAGAGTGTCAGCGTGGCAGGCGCGGAGGCAATCGCGCAATCAATCGAACTGTTGCCGTCAGGCGACAAGCCGGCGAGAAAATGGGGAAATCTGCTGCGGCTGAATCTTGCGTTGCTGGCGTTGGCCGGGATGCTGGCCCTGATTGCGCTGTTGTTGCCGATCTGGCAAAAACGCGAAGCCGTCATTGCGCTTAGTCCATTGGCGGGCAAGGCCAGCGCCGAATTTGAAGTCAGCCAGCGCGTGAACGATGAGTACGTCAAGCTCGCCAATGAACACAATTACATCACCGGCAAAAAGCAGGGCATGCATTCCTCGTTGAGCGTGCTGGAGGAACTGACGAAGATATCGCCGGACACAACCGCCGCACAAAGCATGGATCTGAAGTCAAACGGCAAAACCCGCGAGGTCACGCTGATTGGCGAAGCATCGGTCGCATCAAAGGTAATCGAAGCACTTGAACAATCTGCCCTGTTTCAAAATGCATCGCAGAAGTCGCAAACCCGGAAAGGCAGCCTCGGTAACAATGAATGGTTTCACGTTGCCACAGAGTTGAAGCCAAAGCCATTGCCGGCGGCGACCATACCCGGCGAGAAATCGACCGATCCGGTGACTGCGCCAGCGGCCGTTTCCGCGCCTTTGACGCCCCCCGGTTCCGTTGTCGGCGATCTATTGAACCCAACCCCTGCGACTTCAACGCCGAATGTTTCGTCGGCGAAAACCGATGCAACGGTCGGTTCGGTCGTGCCTGCTTCCGGTCCCGCACCTCCTGCGCCGAGCGTGCCGGCACCTCCCAAGCCGGCGACGTCGGCGGTTGAGCCAGTGGCGGGTGCGACGGCCACCAATCGGAATCAGCCATGAGCAAAATGGCTTCGCCCAAGTGGCTTCCCAACAATTCGCGCGACCGGCGAATCCTCGCGGTCGCGTTGCTGCTGTTGGTGGTCGTGTCGGTCGCCTCGGCCATCGCCGTGCCGGTGTTTCTGCTGCATCGACATTACGATCAAAATCTCGCGAAAATGACCCGCCAATGGAAAAGTCAATCGGCATTCAACGCGATGCGACCGCAGGTGATGCGCTCGCTCGACGTGCTGCGGGCAAAAGACACCCGCAAACTTTTCCTTAAAGGGGCCACCAGTGCCCTTGCCTCCGCCGAATTGCAGGATCAGGTGCGGCAGGTGGTGGAAGCCAATGGCGGAAGGCTCATATCCGCCAGTGCCAGCCCGCACAAAGATGATGGCGCCTATCGAACCGCGACGGCAAATTTCCAGCTCAATATCAGCAACGCCAATTTGCGGCGCATGTTGTACGCCTTGGAGTCGCGGGAACCTTATCTGTTCAATGACAATCTGGTGATTCGATCACAAGTTCCGTTCGGCTATCGACCGCCCGCTGGTACCAACGAGCCTGACTTGTTCGTGCAAATGGATGTTTCGGCGGTCGCACATGTCGGTGCCGATGCCCTAGCCGGGTCGGCAGGCGCGGCAGGCGCGACGAAAGCGGTCGGCGGAGGCAAGACGTGAAGCCTTCCTTGACGATCTATTGGCAACAACATGGATTGACTTCGGCGCTCGGTTTGGCGGCGTTTGTTTTTTTGGTCGTGGTTGGCGTTGAAACCGACTGGGGTGCTGCGGTCAGACCTCCGCTGCCAACGGCCAATGGTGGATCCCGGCCCGCGGAAATAGTTGCCGCGCTGCCGGTGTTCGCGATGCCGCCGCTGGAGACCGCGTTCAAGGAAACTGCGGATCGGCCGTTATTTACGCCCACGCGCCGACCTGCGGCGGTGAATCTGGCGGCGAATGTGCCGGCGATGAAAAAGGGCCAATTCAAACTAAACGGCACGTCGGTCAGCAATGAGCTTGCGTTGGCTTTTCTGTTTGAGACCGCGACCGGCAAAACAGTGCGAATTACCAAGGGCAAAGAGATCAATGGCATGACGCTTGATATCGTTGAAGCCAATCGAATCGTGTTAAAGCAGGGTGACGAAACCGAGGAACTGACCTTGCGTACGGCTGCATCGCCACCCAAGCCGTTGGTACCGGTACTGGTTCCGGGAAGTCCGCCGAGCATTCCCGGTGTCCCTCCGGGCACCCCGCCGACGGGTGTCGCGAATGTGGTATCCGTGCCGCCAGCGACCAGACCGCAGTCTGCGTTCAACCCACTTGTGCCGTTGCCGGGATCCTCGCAACTCCCCGGGTTTGTTATGCCTTCCGCGGTCACGCCGCAAATTACGCAGGCGGTTCCACAGTCAGAGGGCGGCGATCCGGGACAGCGCCGGAGACGATTCCAGACGGCACCGCAAAAATGAGCGCCAAAATTTATTTGAAAACGGCAACACGAATTACGCGGGCCTGCTCACTGAGTCAAGTCCATGCTCTGGCAGATTCGGCGCATGTTTTTCAATATGCCTCGTGCAACTTTTATTGAATTGATAATAATGATGCTAAACATGTCCAAACTGAAACCTGCCGCGCTGACAATTTTAATTGTCGCCGTGTTGAGCGCCTGCGCAACTTCGCCGCCAGGCAATGATGCCCGGTCAAAGCCGGTGCCTCCAATCACACTCACGTCGGGCCCAC
>JANLQC010000087.1:0-3903 GCA_031367575.1 Betaproteobacteria bacterium
TGGAAGCCAAATCCGTTTCCTGTTCAGACTGTTATTCGGTTTAAGCCGCAGCCGCCGGTGCTGCTGTCAACTTCGGCGCATCTTCAAAGGAGCCGCCCGCCGCTTCGATTGCCGCTTTGGCACCTTTGGTGGCGGCAATGCCGACCAGCTTTACTTTTTTCTCGATCTTGCCGGAAAGGATGATCTTTGCCGTCAACGCCAAATGGGGGACAAAACCAGCCTGCTTCAGCGCCGCCAAATCAATGGTATCGACCGGCATCTTGGCAATTTCCGACAGACGAACCTGAGCAGTGTCATTACGCGTCAATGAAATGAAGCCGCGCTTGGGCAGACGCCGTTGCAGCGGCATCTGGCCACCTTCAAAACCGACTTTGTGGAAGCCACCTGAGCGGGATTTCTGACCTTTATGGCCACGACCTGCCGTCTTGCCCAAACCCGAACCGATGCCACGACCGACCCGGCGGCGATTCTTTTTTGAGCCCTCAGCGGGCTTGATTGTATTGAGTTCCATGATTTATTCGCTTTCGCTTTCCGACCGCTGACTTAAACCGGCGCTTCAACGCGGAGCAGGTAGCTCACTTTGTTGATCATGCCGCGATTGTCGGGCGTATCAATGACAGTGACGGTCTGGTGGGGTTTCTTCAAGCCCAGGCCACGAACGCAAGCCTTGTGTGCTGCCAGACGGCCGATGATGCTCTTGACCAATGTGACGGTGATGGTTTTTTGGGTAGTCATGTTGTTCTCTCGATGTTCTCTCGATGTTCACTTGAAGCCTTCGATTAACCGAGAATTTCTTCGACGGTCTTGCCACGCTTGGCGGCGATTTCCGAGGGACGGCTGATTTGCAACAGGCCATCCAGCGTGGCGCGAACCACGTTGTACGGATTGGTGGATCCGTGACACTTGGCGGAAACGTTGGTAATGCCCATCACTTCGAACACGGCACGCATCGCGCCACCGGCCTTGATACCGTTACCTTCAGCGGCGGGCTGCATGAACACACGCGTTGCGCCGTGCTGACCAATGACGGTGTGATGAATGGTGCCGCCTTTGAGCGGAATCTTGACCAGTTTGCGGCGGGCCATTTCCATCGCCTTTTGCACCGCAACCGGTACTTCACGCGATTTGCCTTTGCCCATGCCGATCGAGCCATCGCCATCACCGACCACGGTCAATGCGGCGAAACCCAGAATGCGTCCGCCCTTCACCACTTTGGTGACGCGGTTTACCGAGATCATTTTCTCGCGGAGGCCGTCGCCCTTGTCTTCGTGCTGATCGTTTCTTGCCATCTGTAGAATCCTTAGTTAGTACGTGAGGCCGGCTTAGAACGTAAGTCCCGCTTCACGCGCGGCATCGGCCAGCGCCTTGATGCGCCCGTGATACGCGAAACCCGACCGGTCAAATGCCACCGTGGAAACACCGGCCGCTTTGGCGCGCTCGGCGATTCGTTTTCCGACCAGAACGGCCGCTTCCTTGTTGCTGCCGCTCTTGACTTGTCCACGCACTTCTTTTTCCGCTGTCGATGCCGCTGCCAGCACCTTGGAGCCGGTCGCGTCGAGGATCTGCGCATAAATGTGCGTATTGGTGCGATGCACGGTCATGTGAACTGCCTTCAAACGTGCGATGGTGGCGCGGGTTTTCGCGGCACGGCGCAAACGGGAACTTTTCTTTTCGATCATGATGGCCTCGCTTACTTCTTCTTCGTTTCTTTGAGGGTGATCTTCTCGTCGGAATAACGCACACCCTTGCCTTTGTACGGCTCCGGCGGACGATAGCCGCGAACGATGGCCGCTACCTGACCGACCTTCTGCTTGTCCACACCTTTGATGAGAATCTCGGTGGGCACCGGCGTCTCGCATTTCACGCCCTCGGGCATGGAATGAACGATCGGGTGCGAAAAACCGAGGGTCAGGTTCAATTTGGCCCCTTGCGCCGCGGCCTTGTAGCCCACGCCGACCAGCGTCAGTTTGCGCTCAAAGCCTTTTTCGACACCAATCACCATGTTCGCCACCAGTGCGCGCATCGTGCCGGACATGGCGTTGGCTTGCTTGCTGTTGCCAACCGCTTCAAATACGATCTTGTCGCCGTCTTTCTTGACGGTGACATCGCGGGAAGACGCCTGCTTCAATGTTCCGAGCGGGCCTTTTACCGTGATTTCGTTCGCGGCCAGCGTGATTTCCACTTTGGCCGGAACGGTGATGGGGAGCTTGGCTACGCGTGACATTTGCGTTGCTCCTTAAACCACGATGCAGAGCACTTCACCACCGACACCGGTGGCACGCGCTTTGCGATCGGTCATGACGCCTTGGGAGGTGGACACAATGGCCACACCCAAACCGTTCATGACGGGTTTGATATCTTCGCGTCCGCGATATACGCGCAGCCCGGGGCGCGAAATGCGCTCGATCTTTTCGATCACCGGCTTGCCTGCGTAATACTTCAGGCTGACGTTCAGTTCGTTTTTGCCTTCAATGGTGCGAATGGCGAAGTCTTCAATGTAGCCTTCGTCCTTCAACACCCTTGCAATCGCCGACTTCACTTTGGAAGCGGGCATTGTCACGTCGACCTTTTCCGATTGCTGCGCATTGCGAATGCGAGTCAGCATATCGGCGATCGGATCACTCATGCTCATAATTTGTCTCCGTTCGCTTTCCGGTTACCAGCTTGCTTTCACCAGGCCCGGCACTTCGCCGCGCATAGCGATTTCACGCAATTTGTTTCGACCCAAACCAAACTTGCTGTACACGCCACGTGGACGGCCTGTCAGCGCGCAACGATTGCGCAAACGCGTCGGATTGGCATTGCGCGGAAGGGCTTGCAATTTCAGGCGGGCCTGATAGCGGTCTTCTTCCGGAATGCTTTGGTCATTGATTATTTTCAGGAGTGCCGCACGCTTGGGCGCAAATTTCTTGACCAGCTTTTCGCGTTTGTCCTGACGGTTGATGAGCGCAAGTTTTGCCATTCGATTAGCCTCGGAACGGGAATTTGAATGCCGCCAACAACGCCTTGGCTTCTGCATCCGTTTTCGCGGTGGTGGTAATCGAGATATTCATGCCGCGAATCGCGTCAATCTTGTCGTACTCGATTTCCGGAAAAATGATCTGCTCCTTGATGCCCATGTTGTAGTTGCCACGGCCATCGAAGGAACGGCCCGAGATACCGCGGAAGTCGCGCACGCGCGGCAGCGAAACGGTAATCAGGCGATCAAGGAATTCATACATTCGGTTGGAACGCAGTGTGACCATGCAGCCGATCGGATAACCGTCGCGGATCTTGAAGCCGGCGATCGATTTCTTCGACAGCGTGACCACGGGTTTTTGCCCGGCAATCTTTTTCATGTCGCCGACAGCGTGTTCCATGATTTTCTTGTCGGCCACCGCTTCACCCACGCCCATGTTCAGCGTGATCTTGCTGATGCGCGGCACCTGCATGGTGGATTTGTAGCCGAATTGCTTCATCAGCGCCGGTGCCACCACGTCTTTGTAATGTGTTTGCAGTCGAGTCATGTCTAATCCTTACGCGTCGACAACTTCACCGTTGGAACGGAACACACGCACTTTGCGTTTGTCGTCCAGGGTCTTGTATCCAACGCGATCCGCTTTACTGGTGGCCGGATTGAAGATGGCGATATTGGAAACGTGAATCGACATTTCTTTCTCGACGATTCCGCCCGTCAATCCCTTCATCGGGTTCGGCTTGGTGTGTTTCTTGACGCGATTGATGCCTTCCACCACGGCGCGCTCGACATCGGGAACCACGCGCAATACCGTGCCGCGCTTGCCCTTGTCTTTGCCCGTGAGGACGACGACCTGATCGCCTTTACGAATCTTGCTCATCATCGGCTCCTTACAAAACTTCCGGTGCCAGCGACACGATCTTCATGAAGCGCTCGTTACGCAATTC
>JANLQC010000091.1:0-1592 GCA_031367575.1 Betaproteobacteria bacterium
TTCATTGAACGACAGCCGGGTGATGTACTGGGAACCCGCCAAATATGTCGCCAAAATGCGCACCCTGAAGAGTGACAATAATCCGCTGCTGCCAAGAACCAATATGGGTGCGGGTCACGGTGGTGCGTCGGGGCGGTATGACTATCTGAAAGAGATCGCCTGCACCGACTCGTTTACGCTTTCGCAGGTTGGTATTACGCAGTAGAAAGGATCTTGCAAAGCACGGGTGAACACGCTGCGCGCTGCCCACCACTCATCCTGCATCGCCATTTGTCAGCATGAGTTTTTTTACTTCACCTGCGACAAGACGGCGCATTATTTTTTCGCCAAGCGATTTTGGTTGACTGAGCCGCATGCGTTCGAGGTAGGGCGTAACCGAATCGGGTATATCCGCTGGCAGCAGGGCCGCTGCGACGGCGACGATTTTACCCATGCGTGTCGAGGTGCGTTCTTTCAGGCGTTTCAGCGCCTTGATCAACACAATTTCTTCGGCAGTAAAATCGGTCCCAAACGGAAACTCCGCGAACAATCCGTCTTTGCGAAAACGCGCCAACTGCTGTTCCAGTGCGTGCGGCGTGTTGTTTCGATGCGCTTCGGGAATCCGGTATTCGCGGCTGATCTTTCCGGCTGATTTTGCCTTTGCCAGCAACGTGTCCTGAAACCGCGTGTCCGTGATATTGAGTAACGCCACGATGATCTCGCTATCGATTTTGCCACGCAGGTCGGCGATGCCATATTCGCTGACGACAATGTCGCGCAGATGTCGCGGAATGGTTGTGTGGCCGTAATTGAACACGATATTCGAGCTAGTCTCGCCGTCATGTGTGCGGGTACTGCGCACGGCAATGATCGAGCGTGCGCCGGGTAGCGCATGCGCCATCGATACGAAGTTGTACTGGCCGCCGACCCCGCTCACGACGCGCCCGTCTTCCAGTCCGTCGGAAACCGCCGCGCCGAGCAACGTCACCATCATGGTGGTATTGATAAATCGCGCATCGGTGCGTTGCAATATTTTCAATTCACTATCGGTGCCGTAGAGTTGATTGATGAAGGCGACGTTCGTCATGTTAAATAAGCGGCGTTCAATGTCAGGCAGGTTACGCAACGCGGCATAGAATGCCCTGGGACCCAAAAAAAACCCGCCGTGCATCAACACGCCGCCACGCAACTGCGGTGCCAGGCAGTGCGTGAAGAGTTGCGCGCGGCTGACAGGATCAGCGATGTCAGCAAGGTGGCTTTGTCCATCCGCGCTGATCACCTGATGATTCGAGAATTTCACGCCGTCGCGGAACAGTCCGACCGTTTCCAGCGCCACAAATTCTGCGGCACTCAGACGTGGCCCAACGCCGCATTGAAGCAGCCACTCCAGAAATGCCGCATCAATTGTCTCGCCGATGTTACCGCCGCTGAGGCCGCGTTGAATCGCGGCGTGTGCATACACGCGTCGCTTCAGAATACCGCTGCGATACAGATCGAGGAAGCCATCAACGAACATTTCGCTGCATGCGTAAAGACCTTTCACAAAGGGCGCAGTCACCCCGCCAACATCATTGATGAGGCCTGGCCAATGGCGGCTTGCGCCGAAAGAGTCG
>JANLQC010000112.1:0-1722 GCA_031367575.1 Betaproteobacteria bacterium
GCGCGACCGCATTCGCGGGCGTGACCGGAAGCGGGAGCGGGAGCGGGAGCGGT
The DNA here is from genome assembly GCA_031367575.1 of Betaproteobacteria bacterium. Classification (GTDB taxonomy): domain Bacteria; phylum Pseudomonadota; class Gammaproteobacteria; order Burkholderiales; family Usitatibacteraceae; genus UKL13-2. Next base: position 54 of record JANLQC010000112.1, read on the forward strand.
GCAACTTTCTTCGCGGGTGCCGAGACCGACTTCGCCACATTTCCTTTGGCTTTGACCGGCGTGATCGTTTCGCTGCGAATGGTGGTTGGTGCCGGCGGCATCGCGTTCGCTGCCTCGGTTCCAGGCATCGCATTCAGTGCAGTGGCCGCAGTGCCGTCTTTTGCGGCGGCAACCGGCGCTGCTGGCGGTGCCAAGCTGTTTGTCGTTGCCGCCGATGGCACGCTGGGAGCGGGCGCAAATTTCGCGTTGCTGATTTCCACGCCATCTTGCTCTGAAAACACACCCATCCACGCCGCGATACCCGCGCCGGCGGCAATCAACAGCGCCGCGATCCATACCGGTCGCATGGCCTTTGCGGAAAAGCTGCCGGAACTGTCGTAGTTATCATGCACAATTCTCAAATCATCGAGGGTGTTCGGTAGCGGAACCGTCGATTGAAAGCTGAACGGTGTGGCGGTCATTTGTGCGGATTGCATGTTGATTCCTTTCACGCTGATGGCGGTTTGCCATGACCCCAGTGTGGGTCCTGCGCGTTCGCAGCCGTGTAGGTGCAGGGTCCATTGACGTGTAGGAAGTGGCCGGTAATGTTTGGTGATATCGATGTAGGCGGTGGGATCGAGCGTCAGAATGGTTGCGACGACGGCGCTTTGTGTCTGGCGTTAGAATCATCAATCCGGCACTTACCGAGAATGGCCATGACCGCCCGCGACGCTATCCACAACGAGCCTGCACTCAACATCGACACAAAGAAACTTCTCAACGATATCGCGAGGCAGTGGAATGCCGATATCGTTCCGCAATTGATCGAGTACATCAAAATCCCCGCCAAGTCGCCGGGCTTTGATCGCGATTGGGCGGCGCACGGTTTTCTCGATGCCGCCATCGAACAGGCGCGTGCGTGGGTGGCGGCGCAAAATGTCGTCGGCCTCACGTTGGAAGTGGTGCGAATCGAAGGCCGCACGCCAGTGTTGTTTTTTGATATTCCCGCGACCGGCGGCATTGATCAAAACCACACGGTGTTGCTGTACGGCCACCTCGACAAACAACCGGAAATGAGCGGCTGGCGCGCGGGACTCGGGCCGTGGTCTCCGGTGTATGAAGACGGAAAATTGTACGGTCGCGGCAGTGCCGATGATGGTTACGCGGTGTTCGCAGCATTGTCCGCGATTGTGGCGCTCGACAAACAAGGCATCGCGCGCCCGCATTGCGTGGGTCTGATCGAGACGTGCGAGGAAAGCGGCAGTTATGATTTGCCGGCATACCTCGACGCGTTGGCACCACGCATGCATGACGTGCAATTGGTGGTGGCACTCGATTCCGGCGCGGGAAACTACGATCAATTGTGGGTCACAACCTCGTTGCGTGGCCTCGTCAATGGCACGCTCACCGTGAAGGTGTTGACCGAAGGCGTGCATTCGGGTGACGCCGGCGGCGTGGTGCCGTCCTCGTTTCGGGTGGCGCGGCAATTGCTGGATCGCATCGATGATTCGCGCACCGGTATCGTGAAGCCCGCCGTGTTCAATTGCGAAATTCCGAATGAGCGCATCGAACAAGCAAAGCAGGCGGCGGATATTCTCGGTGAAGCGATGTGGCAGCGGTTCCCGTGGGATAGCTGTTGTGACGATGGGGGCAAGTTTGTGTTTGTGCAACCGGTGACCAGGGATCCGGT
>JANLQC010000123.1:0-1651 GCA_031367575.1 Betaproteobacteria bacterium
CCGGATGCAACTTTTTGAAGGAAAACTGTGCTCCGTCAGGGACTGGGCCGAAACCGTTGCGGTAGTCGGCACCCTCTATTGGCGTTGACGTTCCAAGTCGCCTATTCCCCGGCCTTGATCTTGTTGTCCTTCACCACCTTCGCCCAGCGGGTAATTTCGGCCTGCAAAAACACTTGCAACGCCTCCGGTTTGCTGCCGACAATATCCATGCCCTGTGCGGATAATGTCTCCGCGACGTCCGGGGTTTTCAAGGCTTTCACCAGTTCGTCATGCATCCGCGAAATGACCGAGGGCGGCGTGCCGGCCGGCGCGACCACGCCCCACCATGCGACCGATTCGAATCCCGCGACGCCCTGCTCGGCGACAGTGGGTGTGTCCGGCAATTTTGGTGAACGCTTGGCGGATGTCACCGCGAGTGGCACCAATAATTTGCCGTCGATCTGCGGCTTGGCCAGAAAGATGGTGCCGATCATCAATGGCACATGGCCGGCGATGGCGTCCTGCACCAGCGGGCCGCCGCCTTTGTACGGGATGTGATTGAACGTGGTACCGGCGAGGTTGGCGATCTGCGTCATCGCCAAATGGCCGAGACTGCCCGAGCCGATGGTGCCGAAAGAAACGGCATCCGCTTTGGCCTTGCCCAACGCAATGACCTCCTTGAAATCCTTGTACGGTGCACCGTGATATTTGGCGATTACCATCGGCGAAGTGCCGAGGATCATCACCGGCACCAAGTCTTTTAATGTGTCATAGCTGAGATTGGGAATGAGACTCGGGTTCACGCCGTGGGTATCGAATACCACCGCGAATGTGTAGCCGTCAGCAGGCGATTTGGCCACGGCGGCGGTGCCGATCGATCCCGACGCGCCGCCTTTGTTATCGACCACAAATTGCTGGCCGGTTTGTTTGGTGAGCTGGAACGCAACAATGCGCGACACGGTATCGACCGAGCCGCCGGGCGGGAACACGGCAATGATTTTTACCGGTTTGTTGGGCCATGCCTGTGCATTTACTGCGGCCGCAGCCAGTGATACGAAACACAACAGCGATATCCGAAACAGGGCTTTCATGAATTTTTCCTCGCGATGGTTGTTGTGATGATTGAGGCGATGCTAGCACGCAGCCGCCATTGCATTTCATTACTGTGCGTCGCAACCTTTCATGGCTCAACAGCCTCAATATCGCGCAGCGGGCGATCCAACCAGTAGCGTTGTCTTTCGTTCCGAAAAGCACTGAGTGCGGGTCGCGCCCCTGGTATAAATTTGACCGTCAACATACCCATGTAATCGGTGCGATGGATGGGGATTTTTCTGGCGGCATAGCGATCCATCACCGCCGCGTTTGGATGCCGGAAACGGCTGCGATAACCGACCGGCACCAGCGCGAAATTCGGTGACACCGCATCGATAAACGCTTCCGTGGAGGAAGTCCGGCTGCCATGGTGCGGGACGACCAGCACGTCGGCTTTCAGCACGCTCGCATCGTATGCAAAGCGCGAAAGCAATTGCAGCTCGGACAACTTTTCGATGTCGGCGGTCATCAGCATCGTACCGCCGGGCGCGGTGATTTTGAGGGTACAGCCGAGATTGTTGGTTTTCACGCGATCCGAATCATAGGCCTCGCTGGCCGGATGAATGATGTCGAAATCCAC
>JANLQC010000127.1:0-1639 GCA_031367575.1 Betaproteobacteria bacterium
AAGGCGATCAACCAGATCCGCGACGCGGATCGGTTTGACAAGGTAATCGGTGGCGCACGCGCGCACTGCGGCGAGGCGCGCGGCCATGTCGGTGCGGCCCGACATGAAAATTACCGGGACAGCGCCGGTTTTTATTGCGACCGATTTGGCGATGACACGGGTACCGGCTAACGGATCGTCGGGAAACATGATGTCCATAATCACGGCGACCGGTCGGCGTATCTTCAACGCCGCCTCCAGCAGTGACGGCTGCTCAAATGTTTCGGCATCGAAGCCAAACAGCCGAAGCTGAAGTCTGAGGCTGCGTGCCAGCTGGGTGTCGTCCTCGACCAGATAGACCAGTTTTTTTGGTGCCGTGTTGCTTGAGTCAACGCGACGGCTGCGAGCCGCGCGACGCTTTGATCCAGCCGGCACGGTGGCGGCATCGCGCAAATCGAGCATCAATGTGTCCAATTCGCGGGTCAGCTCGCGTGCGGAAACCGGATCACCGGTTGAACGTTCGATCACTTCCAGCAATTGCGCCAGCTCGCCCGACACCCGTGACACCTCGGGATAGCCCATCGTGGCACCGCCTCCCGCCAACGTGTGTGCGATCAGGCGCGCCTGCCGGTACGCCTTGCCATCGCCGCGCTTGACCATTTCACAGGCATCGCGAAGTTGTTCCCATTTGCCGCGAAACGTGTCGGCATAAGCGGCCTGCAGCCTGTCGATTTCGTCAAGCAAGTGTTCAGCACCCGGGTCGAGGTTTGCACTATCCGCCCAGATTTCCCCGAGGCGGGCAGAAAGTGACATCGGCTCGAATGGCTTGATGATCACACCGATAGCACCCAGACTTCGCAGATGGGCAATTTCCGTCGGATGTGCTTTGGCGGTCATGAACACGGCCGGCGTGAACGCGAGTGCCGGTAGCTCGCGCAGGCGGGCGAGTGTGGTGGGCCCGTCCATGTCCGGCATCATGACATCGAGCAGCAACAGGTCGGGGCGGTATTTGCCTGCCTCGCGGATGGCTTCTTCGCCAGACGCGCAGGCAAGCACATCGAAGTGCCCGACTCGCTCCATTGCCAGCGTCGCGACTCGCCGGATATCGACTGAGTCTTCGACAAACAGGATGCGCTCCAGCCGCTTTATTTCTGGCGGCTGGCCAGTGCCATGAGTATCCAGGTCGGTGCTCATTCGATCAGCCGCTCGACAATTTCCAATGCGCCGGGCGAAAACTGACTCGCGCGCGTTTGACAGGCGGTGACGACCATCGGCAGATCAAAATAAAATGCGCTTCCCTCTCCCGGAGTCGATTCAAAGCCGATTTTGCCGCCGAAACGCTCGACAATTGATTTCGAAATGGCCAATCCAAGTCCGGTACCGCCAACGCGACGCGTGTCGGATGAATCACTTTGCGAAAATCGCTGGAACATGCGTGGCCTGAATTCGGCGGCAATGCCGGGCCCATGATCACGTATTTGCACGCGCACCCCGTCGGCGCGCCGCTGTACGGCAATTTCCACCTGGCCGCGCGCCTGAGAATACTTGATCGCGTTGGACAACAGGTTCGCCATGACCTGGGCGAAGCGGTGCGGATCGACCTGTACCACCACGGCCGACACTTTTTCGACGATGACAAGGCTCACTTCGCGCTCGGAGG
>JANLQC010000165.1:0-2592 GCA_031367575.1 Betaproteobacteria bacterium
CACCCCAGCCGGTGTCGATATCGACCATCACCGGCAACGTGGTCACGTCAGTGATGCGGCGCAAATCGATCAACACATCCTCCATCGTACTGATGCCGAGATCGGGCATGCCGAGCGAATTGGCCGCAACGCCACCGCCCGAAATATACAGCGCCTTGTAGCCGGTGGCTTGGGCCATGCGCGCCGTGTACGCATTGATCGCGCCAACGATTTGCAGCGGATTTTCGTCTTTGAGGGCTTGGCGGAATTTCGCGCCGGGAGAGGGGGTCATGATTTTTTTTCAAAAAGAATTAGGCGACAGATAAACGCAGATGAAAACCTGGCGCAAGGACGGATGCGCGCAACAACGCTGCCCTTCCCGCCACCGGTGATTGCCAAAAAAACTGTGTTCATCCGCGTTCATCTGTGGCAAAAAATATTGCTCAAGTCGGAAAGAATGCCGCCAATGCGGAAGCCGATATTTTAACGCCGGTGACTTTCGCTTTTTGCAGCAACTCCCAAAAGTAGCGGTAGGTGGCGCGATCATGCAATTCGCCTTTATATTGAATCGGCCCCCAGTCGGCGGCCTGTGCGGCGAGCAAGATATTTTCTGCGTCTTCGACTTCGGAATGGTCCGGTTTCATCGCGTCAACAATCGGCTGAATTTGCGCGGGGTAAATTGACCACATGCGCAGAAAGCCGAATTCATTGCGGGCGCGTTTGGCATCAGCCAACACGACATCGGTATTCTTGAGTTCAAGGCAAACGTTGTGCGCGGGCACCACACCATTCGCGAGTGCGGCCGCGACCACTTCGGATTTTGCGCGCACCAGCAAATGGTGTTCAAACTGACCGGGGGAACGCATGGCCGCCGCAGGAATGGCACCGTGATGACCCGAAACAAAATCCATCAGGCCGAAATCGAGCACTTGAATGCTGGGCAGCCCCGCAATTTTATGCACGTCGCGCAATGCGCCGTGGGTTTCGACGAGGATGTGGGTTGGAATCTGGTGCCCGACACCGGCCTTTTTTGCCGCTTCCTGGATGTATACGATCATGGTTTCAGCCTCGGCATAGGCGGTGCATTTGGGAATGGTAATGTAGGCGAGCACCTTGCCTGCGCCGCCAACGAGAATATCGACGTCCTGCCGCAAAAGTGGATGCGTGTAATCGTGAATTCGTGCGCCTGCCATCTTGAATTTGTTCGCTGGCGAATTCACAACGCGCGCAATCATTTCCGCGTGCGCCTTTTCCTGACCCGCCGGCGCGCCATCTTCACAATCGCAAGTGATGTCGAAAACCGGGCCGAGCTTGTCCTGCAATTCCAGCGCCTTACCGATCAGTTTTTCGCTACCGGCAAAATGTTCGCAACTGGGGATAACGGGAAATGGCCGTTCGCCGGCGAAGAGTGCGTGTGATGGGTGGACTGTGGTCATTGGGTCTCCAGCGATGGGTCAGCGGCGGGGAATGAGGACGGTGTAATCGAGCGTGAGCACTTTGGCATCCTCGGTCACGGATTTGAATTCGTCGGAATTCGGGTCGATATTCTTGTAGCCAATAAGTTGTAAGCGCAGTGCGCCAAAATTGTTGCCAATCGGCCATTTCATCAACGGCACTGTCACGGCATAAATCGTGTCGCCCGCGAACGTCGGCTGATGATGGGTGCCGCCATTGATGGCGAGAATGGACAGCGCGTTTTCCAAGCCATCATACGAGATCGCGCGGCAAATCGAAATCACCTGGCCGCCGTAGACCAATCGCCGACCGAATCGCGAATCCTTCATGTGATGCAAATCGAAATGCACGCGCGCGGTATTTTGATAAAGTTTGGTTGCGAGGGTGTGATCGGTTTCATCGATCGTGATCCCGGATGGATGCACAATCGACTCATTAATTTGATAATCGTCCAACAAGCAGTTGCCACCAGTGTCATGCGAAATGTTTGCGGCGGCGCGCAAGAACCCGGGCGTGACAAGTTTCGTTTCCTCGACCAGCGCCGGGAATTCGCCGATGCCGCGCAGTTCGCCACCCGGCCCGGTGGCCGCAATATTGCGATTGACCATCACCCAGCGCACCCACGTCAGTACGCATTCTGCGCGCTGATTGAACGCGTTTGAGCGCACGTAGACGACACCGGTCTTGCCGCTGGAATTTTGCTTGAGGCCGATAATTTCGGTTTCCGCGCGAATCGTGTCGCCGATATACACCGGTTGCAAAAACCGGCAATCCGCATAGCCAAGATTGGCGACCGCGTTATAGGAAATATCAGGTACCGATTTGCCGAAGGCAATGTGGAATACCAGCAAATCGTCAACCGGCATTGCCGGGTAGCCCAACGATTGCGCAAACGGTTCGCTGCAATGCAGCGGGTTGCGCGAACCGGTCAAGGCTTGATAAAGCGCAACGTCTCCCTGCGTAATGGTGCGTGGCGTGGCGTGGACAAATGCCTGTCCAACGCGGTAGTCCTCGAAAAAATAGCCTGTGAGGGGGCGCATCATAGGTCGATCAGGCGGACTCGAGTTCCCGGATCATTTCCACCAGCGCAAGCAGGCGTTTGGCCGCATTGACATGATGCCCTTCGACCAAACGGCCATTCAACATGATGGTGCCGCG
>JANLQC010000168.1:0-3358 GCA_031367575.1 Betaproteobacteria bacterium
CCAATGACACTGACGTTGATCATAGCCGCCACGTCAAATAGAGTCGTACTGGTAGAAGGAAATGCTGTCGAGCGGGAGGTGTTGCAGCTTAATTTTTCGGCTGATCACAATGTTATTGACGGAGCGCCACTGTGGCGCTTCATCGCGCGATTCAAAAAACGTCTAGTGACGGGTCTGGCTGATGCGCCGCCACCCGCTTCGGTGCAACCTGTGCAGGCTAATTAATTGAAAACACGGTCGATATTCGTTCACCAACCGCACAGCTTTCATCGACGAAGCGCGTATAGGTAGGTAGATCTTCAACGCCCATCAGGTTCTTTGAAGGTCCGCTTGCGAGAAAATTCTATGTCCGCTTCTGGCCGTTCTACGCCCTTCTGACAATTGCTAAAGTCTTGTTGCGCGGGTCATCAAGTACGACTGATGAACCAAGTTGCTCTTGAAGTACTTGCTGATTAATGCCTCTAGTGCTACCCGAAAGGCCACGAGGCGATCCGGATCTTGGGCCAAGGTCGATACCGCTTTAACAACGGACGCGATGGTACGCTCCATTGTCAATCGATAGTGTTGCGGACTCAAAGACGGAACCAACATTTCATCCCGATAAAATTCCAGATCCGTTACAGCGCTATTGAGTAGTTGCCGCACATTGCTAGGGTCACCCCAAGCCGACATCGGCGCGGCACCGGGCGGAGGTGGCGCATAGATTCCAACGAGATCAAACAAGAGACCTACCATCAGATCCGGAGGCCAAGTCGTGAACGCGATGCGCCCCTCTGGCTTCAAGACGCGAATCATTTCTGCTACGGCCATTTCCGGGCGCGGCGCAAACATGTGGCCGAATTGGCTAAGCACGACGTCAAACGTCCTGATGGAAGCCGAGGCGTCGCGACAATTGAAAGCCTTTCTTGCGCGGGTTAGTCGTGGCCGACCGTGGGTCACATTGAAAGTCGCCGCAACACTGGACGGCAAAACCGCACTCGCCAATGGCCAATCAAAGTGGATCACCAGCGAAGATGCGCGTCGTGACGTGCATCGCCTTCGGCGCGAGGCCTGCGCGGTGATGACCGGTATCGGCACATTGTTGGCGGATGATCCCGACCTCACCGTGCGCGACTTGGAATGCGAACGCCAGCCGCTACGGATTTTGCTCGATAGTCGCCTTGACGTGCCCGACACCGCAAAGATATTGCGCGGTGGCAATGTGCTGATCGCCACCGCCGCCGACAAGCCGGATCGTGAACGGGCGCTGATCGCGGCCGGTGCCGAGGTGACTCGCGTTCCGGTTGAATCCGCCAAGGGCAAAGTTGATTTGGAAAAAATGATGCAGCTATTTGCCGCGCGCGGCCTTAATCACATCATGGTTGAAACCGGCGCAAAACTAAACGCGTCGCTTTTATCGGCGAGTGTGGTCGATGAAATTGTTGCCTACATCGCGCCGAGTATTTTTGGCGATGGCGCGCGTGGATTGTTTGCGTTGCCGGAAATGAAAAGTCTGGGTGAACGGGTGCAATTGAAAATTACCGATGTGCGTCAAATCGGCATCGATTTGCGCGTGACCGCCGCCGTACAGAAAGGGTAAATCGGGGACGAGACAAGTTCGTAAAAATTGTTGTCATTCTTGCGTCCCGAAAAGGGATTCCCGTTGGTCAAAACGGAAATCCATGTTTGGAGACTGAAAATGGATTCCCACTTTCGCGGGAATGACGATAAATTGGTTGCAACCATATTGGGATTGAATTAAACATGTTCACCGGCATCATCGAAACCACCGGCATCATCGAAAAAGCCGACATCACCCCCGCCAACACGCGGCTTACCATCAACGCGCTGCGTTTGGGTCTGCACAACGTCGCCATCGGCGATTCAATTTCGGTCGGCGGCTGTTGCCTCACGGTGGTCGCAAAAAGTCCGGAAACTTTTTCGGTCGATGTCTCCAACGAAACGCTGTCGATGACAACCGGGCTGATACAGGGCAACGAGGTGAATCTGGAAAAATCACTGCGCTTCGGCGACCGCATTGGCGGCCATCTCGTGAGCGGACACATTGACGGTGTCGGATTGGTGACGGCGATGGAAGACCTTGGTGCCTCGTGGCGGCTCGAAATTGACGCGCCGAAAGACCTCGCAAAATTCGTCGCGCGCAAAGGCTCAATCACCGTCAATGGCGTTTCGCTGACGGTGAACACGGTAAGCGACGCGGCCAACGGCAGCACCAAATTCGAGATCAACATCATTCCCCACACGCACCAGGTCACGACCATTCGGCTGTTGCGCAAAGGGGCCAAGGTCAATCTGGAAATTGATCAGTTGGCGCGATATGTGGAGCGGATTTTGCAGACACAGGCGACACGATGAAGCTGCGCTGGGGTTAGCGCCTAGCAAGCGTTTGCCAGCGGCTTGCCGCAATTCCAGCAAAGCTCGAACTCTCTTTATTCTCTCCCGAGACGGATTTGGGCGGTCTGCAGGCCGCAGGCCGTGTTGCAAATCCTCGCCATAGCGGTGCTATGGCTGTGACGGTTTGGCAAACCCGGCCTTGCAGCCCATCGCAAGTCAACGCGCGCGTCCTCGCGGCGAATAAATCGGCGCTCCCTTTGCTCCTGTTCCTCGCCCAGCAGGAGCAGCGAGGCGGGAGCAGTCACGTCGCTAAACAAGCGCGGATAGAGTCGCTTTCACGGAAGGCCAAAATACTGTAGAGATATACAGTATGCAAACGCCGTCATCAACTGCCACGCGCCGAGCGCCGCCGTCCGCCGCAACCGTAAACCCGGCCCGCTACCAGCGCCACCGTCCCGAAGAAACCACGCTCTATCGCGTGGTGCAAACCCACCTCGACACGTACCTCGCCTTCGTGGATATCGAAACCGGCGGTGCGGGCCTACCCACCTTTGTCACCGACGAGTTCGATGCGTTTCTGGCCTGCGGCATCCTCGCCCACGGCTTTCTGCGCCTTCGTTGCAATGGCTGCATGGAGGAGAAACTGGTGGCCTTCTCCTGCAAACGCCGCGGCATCTGCCCCTCGTGCGGCACGCGCCGCATGGCCGAGGCAGCGGCCCATCTGGTCGACTGCGTCATCCCGACGGTGCCGGTGCGCCAATGGGTGCTGTCGTTCCCGATTCCCTTGCGCAGTCTGTTCGCTGTCCACCCCGAATTACTCGCGCCGATATTGCAGATCATCCATCGCGCAATTGCCACGTTTCTCATTGACCAGACCGGCATTAAGCGCGATCAGGCCGCCACCGGTGCTGTCACGCTCATCCAGCGCTTCGGCTCGGCCGCCAACCTGAATGTCCACCTGCATGCGCTTGTGCTGGATGGGGTCTATGGCAATCCGGATGCCGCAGGCACATCAGGCACGCCG
>JANLQC010000187.1:0-2835 GCA_031367575.1 Betaproteobacteria bacterium
GTAAAAAGGATTCGGTCGGAATTCCACCGGCGAAACCGGTCGAACTCAACAGCACCAGCCAAACCAGCAGACCAAGGCCGGCCCCGGAACTCACGGTGAAAAAAATCACGGATAAGGCGGGACGCACGTCAATTCGCCTTCGATGCGCCGACCCACTGGCTGAGCAACTGGGTGAGTGTTTTCTTCGGCGACTTGCTCATATCGACTTTCACTTCGGGCGACGTGCGCGGTGCCAAATAGCGGTTGACCGGTTTGTAGCCCAGATCCCCCAGCATCGGGCTCATGCCGCGCGCGGCAGACGCTTTTGCAACGCTGGATTCGGGATCATCGAAGTCACCGAACATGCGCGCCTGTGTCGGGCAGGCCAGCACGCAGGCGGGTAGTAGATCCTCAGGCAGCAGATTTTCATCGTAAATCCGATCCACACAGAGCGTGCATTTTTTCATTACGCCGGCCTGTTGATCAAGTTCGCGCGCGCCATAGGGGCACGCCCATGCGCAGTAGTTGCAGCCCATGCATTTGTCCGGGTCAACCAGCACGATGCCGTCATCGCGTTTGTAGGAAGCCCCGGTGGGGCACACGGTGACGCACGCCGCGTCTTCGCAATGCAGGCAGGACATCGGCACGTTGACCGTTTTGTTTTCCGGATATGCCCCGTACTCAAAGCTGCGGATGCGATTGAGCCATGCACCCGACGGATCGTTGCCATACGGTTTGTAATCGGGCAATGGCCCCGCCATGCGTGATTCGCCGTTCCATTCCTTGCAGGCCACCGCGCAGGCATGGCAGCCGACGCAGGTGTCTAGATCGATCGTCAGTCCGAGTCTCATGCGCCTGGTTCCTCAATGCGTTTCTTGCCTTCGGAGAATTGCGGCCAGACACCTTCTTCGCCTTCGCCCGCCTTGGTGATTCTTACTTTCAGGTCGTACCACGCCGCCTGGCCAGTAATCGGATCGCTGTTGGTCAACTTGCGGTCGCCCGGTTTCGACGGGAGTTGCTCGCTGATGAGATGGTTTAACAAGAAACCATGGGTCGACTCACTGGCACCCGGCTCAAGCGCCCATGCGCCCGTTTGTTTGCCGATCGCGTTCCAGGTCCATACCGTGTTGGCCTCGACACCTTCCATGGTTTTGAGCTGGCAGCGAATTTTGCCGAGGCGCGATTCCACCCATACCCAATCCATCGATGTCAGGCCATGGGCATTGGCCGAGCCTTCATTCATGTACAAAAAATTTCCCGCCATGATTTGCCGCAACCAGACATTTTGCGTATCCCAGGAGTGGTACATCACCATCGGGCGCTGGGTGATGGCGTGGAAGGGAAATTCCTTTTCATCGGTACCCACGTTCTCCAGATTGGGATACCAATCGGGCAGCGGATCAAAATACTGGGTGAGTCGCGCGCGATCAAGTGGATCGGTCGGCATCGGTCCGGCGTAGAGGCCTTGTCCGGCCAAGCGGAATTTTTGGATCGGCTCCGAATAAATCTGCATGATGATCGGCTCAACTTCGAGAATAAACGCCGCCTCAACCGCTTTTTGCTGGTAGTCGCGATTCCAGTGGCGCATCCACTGTTCGTTTTCCGCCCAGTGGTGAGTGAAGAACGCGCCGTTTTCGATATAGCGATTCCACTGATCCGGATTGGGTTCGCCGCGCAACGATTTGCTGCCGTCCTTGCCGCGCCAGCCGGCCAGAAAACCGATGCCCGGCACCTTTTCGTAGTTGACAATGAAATCGGTATAGCCCTTGAATTTTGGCCGGCCTTCGGCATTGGTAAACGCGGGAAACTTCAGGCGGCCCGCCAGATCAACCAACACTTCCTGCCAGGGGCGGACATCGCGATCGAGCGCGACGATGGGATGACGAATCGCATCGGCCACCGTATCCGCTTCCGAGATCGGGCGATCCAGCAATGAGATGGCGTCGAAGCGTTCGAGGTAGGTGGTGTCGGGCAATACCAGGTCGGCGAAACGAACCGTTTCCGAATCGAACGCGTCGGCAACCACCAGAAAGGGGATTTTGTGCTCGCCCGCGTTAGGGCCGGAAATGTGTTTGGCGCGCAACATATCCTGCACGCCCGACGTATTCATCGTCGAATTCCACGCCATGTTCGCCATAAACAGGATCAGCGTATCGATCGGGTAGGGATCGGCATTGACGGCGTTGGTGATGACCATATGCATCGCACCGTGCGCGGCCAGCGGTGACTCCCACGAATAGGCATGATCTATCCGCAGCGGCTTGCCGTTGGCATCAATGGCGAGGTCTTCGGGACAGGTCGGGAACCCGAGTGGCGGGCGGCTTAGCGGCGTGTTCGGCGCATCGATGGTGGCAGCGTTATTTTCCGGCAGCAGCGTCGGCGGAATCGGCCGCGGATAGGGTGCGCGCGCGCGGAAATTTCCCGGCCCTTCGAGCGCGCCCAACAGCATTTGGATCAGGTGCAATGCGCGGCAGGTCTGGAATCCGTTCGAGTGCGCTGAAACGCCGCGCATCGCGTACATCGAGACCGGACGCCCCACCACTTTGTCATGCACTTTGCCCCAGACATCGGTCCAGCGCACGGCAATTTCGATGGTCTCCTCGAAGGCAATGGTCGCCATCTCCAGCGCGAGACGCTCGATCACGTCGGCTGAGACACCGCAGCGTTCGGCCACCGCGTCCGGTGAATAGGCGTCATCCATGTAGCGGGTGGCCGCAAGCGTGAGCACGGTGCGAACCCGCAGGCCGTCGGGCGTGAGAAAATCGCCGAACAACGCGGGCTCGATATCGGCGGCAAGACCATTGGTGAATTGCCCGGTACGCTGATCGCGAATCAGCGGCTGGCCGACCGCGTCGC
>JANLQC010000208.1:0-2134 GCA_031367575.1 Betaproteobacteria bacterium
CCAGCTTGAAACCGGAATTTCTCAGATCAACGGAGGTGTAAAACGGCAGCGTATTTTCGCTCCATTGCTTGCGGAACCAGTGCTCGATGGCGGGCATGCTGTCGAGAATTTTCTTTTCCAGATCCAGCAGCGGACCGGTGAGCGAGGTGGTGAGATGGGGGACCATGGGATTCCGTTTTTGAGTGGCCAGACGACACGATCTGCGTCTTTTATGGGTCGTTTCAAGGGCGTTAAGTTTACTCCCAATCGCCGCCACGTCATGTGACCGGTTTTCACTGCACCGGTGATAAAATTTCAGCATGCGCAGCAAGGCAATTTGCCCCACTGTGACAGCAATCCTTCATGGGTAATCTGGCCGGCCACCGCGCTTTTCCTATTTAACAAATGAATCCTCTGCACCGAGATCCTTCGTGCTGCTCAGGATGACAAACAAAAACGCATGCACATTCACATTCTCGGCATCTGTGGCACCTTCATGGGCGGCATCGCCGTCCTCGCGCGCGGGGCGGGGCACACCGTTACCGGCTGTGATGTCAACGTCTATCCGCCGATGTCCACGCAATTGGAAAACGCGGGCATCGCACTGCATAGCGGTTTCGACGCCGCACAACTCGATGAATTCAAGGCTGATCTCTATGTGGTCGGCAATGTGATGACGCGCGGCATGCCGGTGATTGAAGAAATGCTCAACCGCGGCCTGCCCTACATTTCCGGCCCGCAATGGCTGGGCGAAAATTTGTTGGCGGGAAAATGGGTGCTGGCGATTGCGGGTACACACGGCAAAACCAGTACCAGCGCGATGCTGGCGTGGATACTCGATTACGCCGGGGTGGCACCCGGATTTTTGATCGGCGGCGTGCCAACCAACTTCGGCATTTCCGCACGCGCGCCGCTCGGCGATTCACCGTTCTTCGTGATCGAGGCCGACGAATACGACACCGCGTTTTTCGACAAGCGCAGCAAGTTCGTGCATTACCGTCCGCGCACCGTGATCCTCAACAATCTCGAATACGATCACGCCGATATTTTCAGTAATGTGGAAGCGATCGAAACACAATTTCATCATTTGGTACGCACCGTTCCCGCCAACGGTCTTATCATTTGCAATGGTCGCGATCAACATTTAAAAGCAACGCTTGCGAAAGGCTGCTGGACCGCGACGGAATTTTTCGGCCCCGGATTGATGTGGGATTTCCGCCGTGGCGAACGCGATGCGCAGTTTCATGTGCTGCTCAACTTTGATGATCGCGGCATGGTCGATTGGGGGCAGATGGGCACGCACAGCACGCTGAACGCCTTGGCGGCGCTGGCGGCGGCGCGGCATGCGGGCGTGCCGCCCAAGCTCGCCATCGAGGCACTGAACACATTCACCGGGGTGGCGCGGCGGATGGAAAACAAAGGCGAGATCGGCGGCATCACGGTGTACGACGATTTCGCGCATCACCCCACCGCCATTCAAACCACTGTGACGGGATTGCGTAAACGTATCGGTGACCGTTCGCGCATCATCGCTGTGCTGGAACCGCGCACCAACACCATGAAACTCGGTGCCGTGAGCGCCGCGCTTCCCGGCGCGCTCACCAATGCGGATGTGGTTTTTGTCTACACGCATAACCTCGGCTGGGATGTTGCGAAGGCGTTTGAACTTGACAAGGAAAATGCCGGCCTCAAGACCGGTATTTTTGAAAATATGGACGCGATGGTCGCGGCCATTGTCGCCATGTCAAAACCGGGCGACCAAATACTCGTGATGAGTAATGGCGGATTCGATGGCGTGCATGGGAAGATTTTGGCGAAGCTGGCCGAGCGCGAAATGCGAGTCGTGGTCGCATAGCGAAAAATAACGCAGATCGCCATTTGGCGCGCTTTTCGGCGCATAAAACCACGTAAAGCCGCGACAGTGCTGGTGTTTCACTTCGGCATTGAGGCCGCTCCAGCACCCAACGCACGCTGCATTTGCACGCTATCCAGCCAGCGATCAAACTTGTAGCCAATGTTCCTGAATACGCCAACCGTCTCGAACCCGCAGGCTTGATGCAATTTGATCGAGCCGCTATTTTCGCTGTCACCAATCACCGCGATCATCTGCCGGTGGCCGCGTTGTGCGCATTCATCGATTAACGCCATCAATAAT
>JANLQC010000231.1:0-4738 GCA_031367575.1 Betaproteobacteria bacterium
AAAGCATCGCGGCGAATCCTTTCTCAAAATCGTCAACCGCGAAATGATGGGTGAGAATCGGCGACAAATCGAGACCGCTTTGCAGCATCGCCACCATCTTGTACCAGGTCTCGAACATTTCACGGCCATACACGCCTTTGATTTCCAGGCCCTTGAAGATAACCTGATTCCAGTCGATCACGGTGTTCGAGGGCGGAATGCCAAGCAGCGCAACCTTGCCGCCGTGATTCATGTTTTCCAGCAGGTTTTGGAAGGCTGACGGCACGCCGGACATTTCCATTCCGACATCAAACCCCTCGACCATGCCGAGTTCATCCATTACGTCCTTCAACGCTGCATTGGCGACATTGACCGCGCGCGTGGCACCCATTTTCATCGCCAGCCCGAGGCGGTAATCGTTGACATCGGTGACAACAACGTGGCGAGCACCGACATGGCGCGCAATCGCCACCGCCATCATCCCGATCGGCCCGGCACCGGTGATGAGCACGTCTTCACCGACCAGATTGAATGACAGCGCGGTATGGGTTGCGTTGCCGTAGGGGTCAAAAATGGCGGCGAGATCGTCGCTGATCGATTCGGGAATCTTGAATGCGTTGAACGCGGGAATCGATAGAAATTCCGCGAAACAGCCTTCGCGATTGACACCAACCCCGATGGTGTTCCGGCAAAGATGGCGACGGCCCGCGCGGCAATTCCGGCAATGTCCGCAGGTGATGTGGCCTTCGCCGGAGACCCGATCACCGACCTCGAAGCCGCGCACCTCCTGTCCCATTTCAACAATCTCGCCGACGTATTCGTGGCCGACATGCATCGGCACCGGAATGGTTTTTTGCGCCCACTCGTCCCATTTCCAGATATGGATGTCGGTGCCGCAAATCGCGGTTTTTTTAATGCGGATCATGACGTCGTTGTGGCCGACCACCGGCATCTTCACGTCGGTCATGGTGAGGCCGGGGGCGCGTTCGAGTTTGGCGAGTGCTTTCATTTCAATTTCCCTGCGACACTAAATTGCGCCCAATGATTTTCCGACTTTCGCGAAGGCAGCGACGGCGCGATCAATCTGTTCGCTGGTATGCGCGGCCGATACTTGGGTGCGAATGCGCGCCTTGCCTTTCGGCACCACCGGGAACGAAAATCCGACCACGTAGACACCCTCGTCGAGCAACGCGCTGGCCATATTGCCGGCAAGTTGCGCGTCGCCCAGCATGACCGGCACAATCGGATGTTCGCCGGGAACCAGATTGAACCCGAGGCGCGTCATTTGGTGGCGGAAATGTGCCGCATTGGCATGTACCCGTGCGCGCAGCGCGCTACCCTCATTCGACTGCAGCAGGTTGAGCACCGCGAGTGACGCGGTCACGATGGATGGCGCCAGCGAATTTGAAAACAGATAAGGGCGTGAGCGTTGCCGCAGCAAGTCGATCGCTGCGCGCCGCCCGGCGATATATCCTCCTGAGGCGCCACCCAGCGCTTTGCCCAGCGTGCCGGTATAAAAATCGATGCTCGCTGAAACACCGCAGGCTTCGGGCGTTCCGCGCCCGGCTGCTCCGACGAATCCGACCGCATGCGAATCATCAACCATCACGCGTGCATCATATTTATCGGCGAGTACACAAATTTGTTTCAGGTTGGCAATGATGCCGTCCATCGAAAACACGCCATCGGTCGCGATCATTTTGAAGCGCGCGCCGGCTGCGTCGGCCGCCTTCAATTGGGCTTCCAGATCGGCCATGTCGTTGTTGCGGTAGCGAAAGCGCGTGGCTTTGCAAAGGCGAATGCCATCGATGATGCTGGCGTGGTTGAGTTCATCGCTGATAACGGCGTCCTCCTCACCGAGCAACGTTTCAAACAAGCCGCCATTGGCGTCGAAACAGGACGAGTAGAGTATCGCGTCTTCAGTGCCGAGGAATGATGCGATCGCCGTTTCCAGTTCGCGATGGCAGGTTTGCGTACCGCAGATGAAGCGCACCGACGCCATGCCGAAACCATATTGATCGAGGCCCTGTTTTGCGGCGGCGATCAGACGGGCGTCATCAGCCAATCCCAAATAATTATTGGCGCAAAAGTTGACAACTTCGGCGCCCGAATCCAGTTTGACGACGGCACGTTGCGGCGTCGCAATCCGGCGCTCGCGTTTGTAGAAGCCGTCAGCGTCGATGCGCTTCAATGTGGCATCAAGGTGCTGATAAAACAATTCACTCATTGGTGCTCCATGCAAAAAATGGGAGAGATGCACAAAACAAGAATGGATCGGCGGTGCGCCAAGGAAAACCAAGCGGGGCGACGTTGAGTATGGCGTTGCTTTTCATGTTTTGCTTTTCATGTTTTGCTTTTCATAGAAATTTCGCAACCGTGTGGAACAACGGCAACAATAACGTCAACGCGCTTCATCGGAAAAAATGGCCAATGTCAAGCATTGGCGACCTTTCTGAACGTATTTCGCCCCGAGACGCGCGCCAGTGCTTGTGGCAATGATTCAATATCGGGCGAAAAATTCGCATGAGCCTCACTTTGTTAAATAGTGTTTCACACCTCAATTTTGTGCAGCAAGTCACAGCGTCCGCGTTGACCAACACCGATTATGAAGGTGTCGCGAAACAGCGCGAAAGAGTTTCTAAACATTGCTCACCAGCACCGCTCGGAAACACCCATTCAACGAATTCAAAAACACCAGGCGCACTCCTGGAAACTCCGGCTTGGGATGACAAATGTCACCTGAGAGGAAAGTCGAAACTGTATCGATGCAGGCCAGACCTGCTCCTCGATGCCGGAAAATCAGCAAGGGTACCTTCGGGTGCCCTTTTTTTTGCGCTTGCGACCACCCAATCGCTACACAAAGCCGGCAAACGGCATTTTCAAATCCGGCGGACGCTGGATCCAATTATCCGCCGTGTAATGCGCGCGCCCGCTGACGGCATGCAGTGTATAAGCGTGACGCGAAACCGCCGAGCGATTGGCTTCGGACAGGTGCGGAAATTCGCCATTAAAAACGATCAGCGTTCCTTTCCGCACTTCCAGCCATTCAAGGCGACTCATATCCCAGTCCAGATCGGGTTGAACAGTCGTCATGCCGAGTTGCCCATCGGCCTGCCTGCCATAACGATGCTTGAGTCCTTTTTGATGTTCGCCCGGCAAGCCGCCCAAGCAGCCATTGCCTCGATGCGCATCTTCAATGGCGAACCACCATCCGACCACCGACTGCGGCTCGGTATAGAGAAAAGTGGAGTCCTGATGGCAGATGACTTCTCCGCCGATTCCGGGTTGCTTGAAAATGTACATCGATTGCACCAACTTCGGTGCCGTGAGACCGATGGCATCGGCAATGGCTTGCAATCGCGGCCCGCGCGAAAACCCATTGAAGACCGGGTCTAGATCATGCATGGCATGTCCTAGTTTGTTGACGGCTCGATCCAGCGGCACCTGCAACTTTCCTTCGACATCAAACGCACCCTCCTCAAAAAATGCGCCGATGCCATTTGCGGACGCCTCAAAAGCCGCGCCTTTCGCGTGCCGATTGTCACGCGTGGAAAACACCGTGCCATTTGCGCGCGGGCCGAATTCGGCCACCAATTCCTGCGCCCGCTGCTTGAGCCGGTCACATTCGGCCGCCGTCACAAAATTCTCGATCACGATGACACCGTCGCGGATATAAGCGTCGCACGCCTCTTTGCATAGACCGTTGACTTCATCGAAGCGGCTGCGATTGACCATGTTTTTACCGGGTTCCGTTTGATGACGTTCTTGCGGCGAGCCGTTTACCTACCTGCTCGCGAAAATAGCCGTTTTCCAGAAAGCGGTAGAGATTTTTTCCCGGACAAACCGTGTCGCGCGCGTAGTCGCGGTGACCGCGAATCGATTCAACCGGCAGATTATATTTCGCGGAAAGCATCGCCATCAACAGAACCACCGCATCAAGCTGCGATGAATTCGGCTCGGTGTCCTCAAAATTTCCGACCACTTCGATCAGCGCGTGGCCGGCCGGATCGTATTCGGTGTTGGTGTCTCCGGCAAATCGGATATCGCGTCCCTGATAGATGTTTCCGTCGAGATCGATGACGAAGTGATACGGAATGTCCAGCCATTTTTTGGTTTCGCGCGACCACAGTTGCAAATTGCGCAAATATTGCCGGGCATCCTTGCCGCGCGGAAACGCTTCGCCCTGATGATGCAGCGTGATCCGGGAAATTGTGTGCGCGCGTGCGGTTGACTCGATCGACGCGGGTACCCGGGTGCCGCCCCACTCGCTGACCGTGATTATCTTCGGCTCGGGCGTCGCATTGGTGGATGACAAATTTGTGGTGCAGGCCACGAGCGACGCGCTGCAAACAATCGCAAAAAAATAGCGTCTCGCGTGCAATGAAAACCACCGAACTCTCAAAGCAATTCACTCCTTGAAGGTTGCGCAGCCGCTTCAGTGCCCGCATTCCGCGCTCGCGACACTGGTCGGGAAATCAGCCAGAGCCCCGCAAACGTGATCGCACCGTTGATGATCAACAGTTCAAGCCCGATCCGATAGTTGCCAAATAATTCCGCCTGCCAAGTGTCGATGCCCAGACAAATCAATGGTGCCGCGATTGCGACCGCCGCAACTGATCGCCCTTCCAGCACGCGCCTTGTGAAAATGCCGAACGCAAACAAACCAAGCAATGGCCCGTAAGTGTAACTGGCAAGTGTCAGGATGAGACCAATCATGCTCGGATTGTCAGCCCACTTGAACGCCATGATGAGCAGCATA
>JANLQC010000275.1:0-3858 GCA_031367575.1 Betaproteobacteria bacterium
TTCCGTCGCAAGCGGTATCCGGGGCGATAGGGTGGGAAGCGGTGATAAAATGCCGACTTCCTGGAGGTGTGGCCGAGCGGTTTAAGGCACTGGTCTTGAAAACCAGCGATGGCGCGAGTCATCCGTGAGTTCGAATCTCACCGCCTCCGCCAGATTGGCGTCCGAAATGAGGCCGGCAGACATGAATCTGCCCGGTTACCGCTTTCATCCCCTCAAAGGCGCGCGCAAAGGTGAATGCGCGGTCAGCGTGGGCGGCAATTGGCGCATCACGTTTGACTTTGAGGGTGACAACGCAATCGATGTGAACTTGGAGGATTATCACTGATGAAATCGATGAGAGACCCGAACCGTCGCCCCACCCATCCGGGCGCGGTCTTGCGAGAAGATGTAGTGCCCGCGCTGAAAATGACGCAGACCGAATTCGCGTCGCGGCTCGGTGTTTCACGGCTTACGGTGTCAGAGATCCTGCACGAGAAACGTCCTCTCACGCCTGAAATGGCGGCGCGTATCGCCAAGCTCTTGAATACCACCGCTGATAGTTGGCTGCGCATGCAGGCGGCACTGGATTTATGGGCGATACAGCAAGACCCGAAGTTGCTGGCGGGAATCAAGCCGATCAAGCCGGTGGAGTACGCTGCGGCGTAGCGTGAAATTTTGAATCACGGTCGTCAATGCTGATCAGCGGCAAGTGGCCATCTGCGTGTCACAACCGTGGGCGACCGTGGTGGTAACCCCCCTTTGAAAGCTACAATGCGCCGCGATGGCAGGGGTGCAATCGATGGGTTGCTGCCCGGTGCCGTGGTAATAAACGGGATAATTTATTTTTCTTAAAATGAGCACTGGCGCGGCGTTTCAGCCACCCTGTGGATGACGCGGCCGACCTTTTTGGCGGATTGACGATGCGTATTTTTCCAATTATCGCGGTAATTGCGATCACAGTTGCGGCACAGAATTCTGTCGCGCAAGAGGTGCTTGAAACCGACGACTACAAGGTTCGTGTCACCAAGCTCGTTGACGGCCTCAACCATCCGTGGGGATTGGCCTTTCTTCCCGATGGCCGCATGCTTGTGACTGAGCGGCGCGGCCAATTGCGCATCATCGAAAACGGAAAATTGCTGTCCATGCCGATCGAGGGCATTCCCGTCGCGACCGAGCATGGGCAGGGTGGATTGCTTGATGTCGCGTTGCATCCGAAGTACAGCGAAAACGGCTGGATTTATTGGTCTTACAGTGCTGTCGATGCCGCGGGCTTGCATGGTACCGAACTGGCGCGTGGAAAATTGGGCGGCACCAAATCTTCGCCGCGCATGACCGATGTTCAAATACTTTTCAAAATGCAACCCAAGTACAGCGAACGGCAACACTTCGGTTCGCGCATCGTGTTTGACCGCCAAGGTTTCCTGTTCCTGACGCTGGGTGACCGTGGCGACAGCCCTGCCAAGGGCAGCGCGCAACGGGCACAGCAACTCAATGTTCACGCCGGGAAATCGATTCGGCTGCACGACGACGGCCGAGTGCCCGCCGACAATCCGTTTGTGAAAACACCCGGCGCGCTCCCGGAAATTTTCACGCTCGGCAACCGCAACATGCAGGGTGCAGCCATCCATCCCGAGACCGGGCGCGTGTGGGCGCATGAGCACGGCCCGCAGGGTGGCGATGAGATCAATGTTCTTTCCGCCGGCCTGAATTACGGCTGGCCGGTCATTACTTACGGCGCCAATTACGGCAGCGGAACCAAGATCGGCGAAGGCACGGAAAAAGCGGGCATGGTTCAGCCGTTGCTCTATTGGGTGCCGTCGATTGCGCCTTCCGGCATGGTGTTTTATTCGGGCAAGAATTTTCCGAAGTGGAAGGGCAATTTGTTTGTCGGCGCGCTGGCGAAGCAACTGCTGATGCGGGTGACGACAGCCGGAGAAAAAGTGGTCGCGCAGGAGCGTTTGTTTGAAGGCAAATTGGGGCGCATACGCGATGTTCGCGAAGGGCCGGATGGCAACTTGTACCTGCTCACAGATTCAGCGAAAGGGGAATTGATCCGGCTGGAACCCGTGAAATGAGTGCTGAAGAAACGCCGCGCCCGCAACTGGTATGGGATTGGCCGATTCGTGTTTTTCATTGGTTGCTGGTATTGGCGGTTATCACTTTGTTTGTGACGGGAAAAATTGGTGGCAACTGGCTGGAGTGGCATCGGCGTGCCGGGTTTTTAGTCATCGGCCTCGTCCTGTTTCGCGTGATGTGGGGATTTTTCGGCGGCTATCACGCGCGATTCGCCAATTTTGTGCGCGGACCGAAAGGCATCATGGATTTTGTTCGCGGCAAAAAGGCTGCGTCTGCGGCTGCCGGCCACAATCCGCTCGGCGCATTGAGCGTGCTGCTGATGCTGATGGTGATCGCGCTTCAGGCGGGCACCGGCATGTTCGCCAATGACGATGTCATGCTGGAGGGACCGTATGCAGCGATGGTCGGCAAGGAAATGAGCGACTGGTTCACCAAGTTTCACAAGTTCAATTCGTATGGCATTCTTGGCTTGGTGGCAATGCATATTGCCGCAATTGCCTTCCATTATTTTCGCAAGAATAATAA
The DNA here is from genome assembly GCA_031367575.1 of Betaproteobacteria bacterium. GTDB lineage: Bacteria > Pseudomonadota > Gammaproteobacteria > Burkholderiales > Usitatibacteraceae > UKL13-2. The sequence goes on from JANLQC010000275.1 coordinate 2,581, forward strand.
TCTTGTCCTGCCGATGGTGACGGGCAACAAAGTCCTGTCTGGTCAGGTGCCGCAGCGCGCGTGTCCGATTTGGCTGGCACCGGCCCTCATTGCGTTGACCGTGGCAATGGTCTATTGGCTGGCATATCGATTGCCGCATTGACTATTTGCCGTCTGGCGAAACCGCAAAAACGCCGCACGATTAGTATCGCGCGGCGTTTTTTTCACGAAAACGTGGTTCTACTTGTTCTTGTAGTCGTCGTGGCACGCTTTGCATGAACTGCCGGTCGCGCCGAATTGTTTCTTGATGTCGTCGAATGAGCCAGTTTTGGCGATAGCCGCAAGCTTGGCTGTCTCTTCGTTCATCTTGGTCATCTTGGCTTTGAAGTCATCCATCTTGGCCCAAATTTCCGGTTTCGCTTTGGTGTCGGTACCTTTGTCGGTGCCCGGACCATAGCCCTCTATCGGCAACTTCGAGGCAAACTCCAGAATTGCCGCATGGCGGGCAAAGGCATCCTTGTCATACGGTTTTTCGCCCTTGACGATGGCCGCCAGTGGCGCGAAGTTCCAGCCCATGACCTGGTACGCGCCTTGACGGTACTTGATGGCGTCTTCGGGTTTTGCCTGCGCGATAGCGGTACTGGCGAGCAGGGCGGAAATGACCGCAGAAACAGCTAATACAGCGTTGCGCATGAGAATCTCCATTGCGGTGAATTGGTCAAAGTAAGTGACAACTGGGGACACGGAAATATTTGCGGACTCCCCATTTACGCGCAAACGCGCAAATGGTTTCAAGTCGATTGAAATTTACTCACCGATAATTGCGTCGGCCCAGCAATTCGGTGTTTCATACAGGCGTACACGTGCCAATTTCAGCACGTGGCCAAATCGGTCGCGATAGGCGTCGCGCAATATGCGAAACGCGACTTCAACCAGGTTCTCTGCGGTGGGTACGACATCGAGTACGACGGTTTTGTGGCCAGCAATCGTGGCCAGAAAATCGACCATCACGGTGTCGCCGCGATAAACCAGAAACGCGTGATCCCAAAGGTTGATCAATTTTTCGTTGGCAATGCGTTTGATGTCGCCAAAATCCATCACCATGCCATCGTCACTCGCGCCATCCTCGCGAATCACGTCCGAACTCAGCGTGATTTCGATGGCATAGCGGTGGCCGTGAAGGTTGCGGCATTGACTTTTGTGATTGGGGAGCCGATGACCTGCGTCAAATTCGAGGCGTCGGGTGATGGCGATGGTGGCAGGCATCGGGCATTTTACCGTCAGAAGCGTGCTGCCGCA
>JANLQC010000306.1:0-3673 GCA_031367575.1 Betaproteobacteria bacterium
GAAGCAGTACCGAGTCCAGGCCGGCGAAAAACTTAAAATAGAACAGATACCGGCGGACGTGGGCTCGCAAATCGTGCTCGATCAGGTTTTGATGGTGGGAGTCGGCGATGCCGTCACCATCGGCAAACCTCTTGTAGCCGGTGCGCTAGTCAACGCCACCGTTGTTTCCCAGGGTCGCCACGATAAAGTGACGATTTTCAAAATGCGCCGTCGCAAGCACTATCAAAAGCGTCAGGGCCATCGCCAAAACTACACCGAGATTCAAATCGGTGAAATTACCGCGTAAGGAGATAACTCATGGCACATAAAAAAGCAGGCGGCAGTTCAAGGAACGGTCGCGATTCAGAATCAAAACGTCTTGGCGTGAAAGCGTTCGGCGGAGAATTGATTCCGGCGGGCTCGATCATCGTTCGTCAGCGCGGCACGCAGTTCCACGCCGGTGACAACGTTGGCATGGGCAAGGATCACACCCTGTTTGCACTCAAGGACGGCAAAGTGTTGTTTGCCGTCAAAGGTGCCAAGAAGGTTCGCACCATCAGCATTCAAACCGTTTAGTTTTTTGAAACGGTCACCAAAGGCTTCGGAGAGCGATCTTCGGAGCTTTTTCATTTTTGCTGTACCGTGTCGAGAGAAATTGCTTGCCACAGATTAACGCAGATGAACGCGGATGATTGCGGATAATCGTAGCGGGAACCAAGTGCTGGCAGCCTAAACATGAAGCCTCAACATGAAACACGATTGCCGCGAAATTTCTGGGCGCGATCTGCGTTCAGCCGCGTTCATCTGTGGCAAAAAGCGACGCCATGCCATTCTCGCCTTACCTCCCGAGCAATAAGCGCACAACTCCCGCGTTAGAATTGAAACCATGAAATTCATCGACGAAGCGCGCATTGAAATTCACGCCGGCAATGGTGGCAACGGCTCGGCGTCCATGCGTCGCGAAAAACACATCCCCAAGGGTGGCCCCGATGGCGGCGACGGCGGTCGCGGCGGCGATATTTATGTGGTCGCCGACAAGGACATCAACACCCTCGTCGACTACCGTTTTGCGCGCATTTTTCGCGCCAAGGATGGCAATGGCGGCAGAGGAGCCGGCTGCAACGGGCGCGGTGCGGATGACATTGTTCTGCGCGTTCCGGTCGGCACCCTCATCAAGGATTTGACGGCGGATCGATTGATCGCGGATCTCACCCATGACGGCGAGCAGGTGAAGGTCGCGCAAGGTGGCCGTGGCGGCATGGGCAATCTGCATTTCAAAAGTTCGACCAACCGCGCCCCGCGCCAAACCACGCCGGGCGAAGAGGGTGAATCGAAGGACATTCACTTTGAATTGAAAGTGCTCGCCGATGTGGGATTGCTCGGCATGCCAAATGCCGGGAAATCGACGTTCATCAGGTCGGTTTCTGCGGCGCGTCCGAAAGTGGCGGACTATCCATTCACCACCTTGCATCCCAACCTGGGTGTGGTGCGGGTCAGCGACAACAAGAGTTTCGTCATCGCCGATGTGCCGGGCCTGATCGAAGGTGCCGCCGAAGGTGCGGGCTTGGGTCATCAATTTTTGAAGCATTTGCAACGCACCAATTTGCTATTGCATCTGGTTGATATCGCGCCATTCGATCCGGAAACGGATCCGGTAAAAGAAGCCAAGGCACTGGCGAATGAATTGAAGAAATACGATCAATTGCTGTACGACAAGCCCCGCTGGCTGGTGTTGAACAAGATCGATCTGCTTGAACCGGTCGAGGCCGAAAAACGCGTCAAGGCGATCGTCAAAGGCCTGAAATGGAAAGGGCCGCAGTTCTCCATTTCGGCGATGAAAGCCGACGGCTGCAGGGAACTCACCTATGCCATCATGGATCACCTGATCGCAACCCGCGCGGCAACGGCAGCATCGACCGCAACCGCATTGGCCCCCGCTTTCTGAACCACATGCGCGACGCCAAACGCATCGTCGTCAAGGTCGGTTCCACACTCATCACCAACAACGGCGTGGGCATTGATCACGCGATGATTGAACGCTGGGTGGCGCAGATTGCGATGTTGCGCACACGCGGAGTCGAAGTCGTGCTCGTTTCTTCCGGCGCAATTGCCGAAGGCATGCAGCGTCTCGGCTGGAGAGTTCGTCCACATGAAGTCAACCAATTGCAAGCAGCGGCGGCGGTCGGGCAAATGGGCCTCGTGCAAGTCTATGAGTCCGCGTTCCGGACACACGGCGTGGGTACCGCGCAGATTTTGCTGACACACGATGATCTCGCGGATCGCAAACGCTATCTCAATGCGCGCAGCACGCTGACGACGCTGCTAACGCTCGGCATGGTGCCGGTGATCAACGAGAACGACACCGTGATTACCGATGAAATCAAGTTCGGCGATAACGACACATTGGGCGCATTGGTGGCCAATTTGATCGATGCCGATCATCTCGTGATCCTGACCGATCAACAAGGGCTTTTCAGCACCGATCCGCGCCGCAATGCGAGCGCAACCCTGATTCACGAGGCCCGGGCGACCGACGCGACACTTGAATCGATGGCCGGCGGCAGTGGCTCGAATCTGGGGCGCGGCGGAATGCTGACCAAGGTGCTGGCGGCAAAGAAAGCGGCACTGTCGGGCTGCCACACCGTCATCGCCTATGGGCGCCTGCCTGACGTGCTATTGCGACTGCAGCAAGGTGAAGGCATCGGCACGCGCCTCACGGCAGAAACCACCGGGCTGCAAGCGCGCAAGACGTGGCTCGCCGGTCACGTCAAAACCAGCGGCAAACTGCATCTCGATGGTGGCGCGCAACGCGCGCTCATGCAAGGCGGAAAAAGTTTGCTGGCGGTTGGTGTCACCGCCGTAGACGGCGTTTTTGACCGTGGCGAGGTCGTCAGTTGCATGGATACCGACGGTCGGGAAATCGCGCGTGGCCTGGTAAATTATTCATCAATCGAGGCGCAAAAAATCGCCCGCAAACCGACGGCGGAAATTGAAATGCTGTTGGGCTACATCGCCGAGCCGGAATTGATTCATCGGGACAATTTGGTGCTGCTGTAAGCGTCCAATGGCATACATCGCCAGCCGCTGCCGACGACTAATCCGATTCCGCCCCCGGCGACCGGATAACCGAAAGCTCCAAAGAAACGGAAACTGAGATCGATTCCAGCGTCGACTCGACCGAATTGTGATGGTGATGCCGTAACGGCCGTAACCCCTGCGGCCCGTGCCGCGCCACCGGCTCCAGAAATCGCACCAACTGATGCAGTGCCTGCTTATACACATCGCGCTTGAATTCAATCACCGAATCCAGCGGCACCCAATAGTCGTGCCAGCGCCAGGCGTCGAACTCCGGATGGGTACTCGCGCGCAGCCGTATGTCGTGGTCACGCCCGACCAGCTTCAGCAGGTACCAGATCTGCTTTTGGCCCTTGTAGGTGCCGCGCCACTCGCGTTTCACCCAATGCGTCGGTACGCTGTAATGCAGCCAGCTCTTGGTGCGGCCCAGTATTTTGACGTGCTCGCGACGCAATCCGGTCTCTTCTTCCAGTTCCCGAAACATGGCATCTTCCGGACTTTCGCCCATTTTGATGCCACCCTGCGGAAACTGCCACGCGTGTTCCTTGATGCGCTTACCCCAAAACACCTCGTTCTTCGCATTGCAAAGGACGATAGCGACGTTCGGGCGATAACCATC
>JANLQC010000310.1:0-4431 GCA_031367575.1 Betaproteobacteria bacterium
ACAACGCATCCACCCCAAGCACCGCTTTGGTCACCCCGCCGACGTAGCCGACAAACGCGACCACCATGATCAACGGTCCCGGCGTGGTTTCGCCGAGTGCCAGGCCGTCGATCATCTGCGTCGGCGTCAGCCATTGGAAGCTCTCGACCGCGCCTTGGTACACGTAAGGCAATACCGCATAGGCACCGCCAAACGTAAGCAACGCGGCCTTGGTGAAGAACCAACCCATTTGTGCGAGTGTGCCGTCGACGCCGCTATACGAGACGAGCAGGGCCATCGCCGCGAACCACAGCGCCAAGCCAATCGCCAGACGCGATGCGAAGCGCGACCACTTGAATATCGCGTGCGGCGGCGTCGGTGTGTGATCATCGATCAGCGCCTCGGTCTCTTTGACATTCGTGCCGCCGTGACCGCCGATGGCGAATTGTTTTGGCAACCATTTCCCTCCCGCCGCACCGGCAATGGCCGCGGCGAGCACGATGGCGGGGAAGGGAATATTGAGAAAAAATATCGCGGCGAAGGCGGCAATGGCGATGGCAATCAATGCGCCACTTTTCATCGTGCGGCTGCCGATCCGCCACGCCGCAAACAGCACGATTGCCGTCACCGCCGGCTTGATGCCGTATAGCAATCCCGCGACCACCGGTACGCTGCCGAACGCGACATAAATCCACGACAAGCCGATCAAAATGAACAGTGACGGCAGTACGAACAATCCGCCGGCGACAATGCCGCCCCAGGTGCCATGCATCAGCCAGCCGATGTAGGTCGCCAGTTGTTGCGCCTCCGGGCCGGGCAATACCATGCAGTAGTTCAGCGCATGGAGAAAACGCTTCTCGGAAATCCAGCGCTTCTGCTCAACCAATTCGCGATGCATGATGGCAATCTGCCCGGCAGGGCCGCCAAAACTGATGAATCCCATCTTCAGCCAGAAACGCAAGGCTTCACCGAATGAAATGGGGCTTTTCATTTGGGCTTGAACAATGCCGCATTGTGAATTTCGGCGCGCGCCGATTTCGCCCACGCATAGAGCGCGTCGTAGACAATCATGCCTTCTTCGAGCATTTTGTGATCGTCAGCGTGCAATGCGGAAAGCCCCAACGAAATCGCCAGCAGCCCGGCCGATTGCGGCGTGAGATCCGGCATTCCGGTATCGGCACCACGGACGATGTCCGCGAGTGCGTTCAATGCGGGGTCGACGATCTGAAAGTCTTCAAGCAGCGCGTCAAAACTGCAATGATCGCCGCGATGCGTGAAGGTCACGCCCGGCACATCGTAGGCAATCGCGCCCAGTTGCGTTGCGCTCGACATAACGTCGGCCGAAGGAACATAAATAAATTCGGCGAGGGGATCGATGAAGCGGCGAATCAGCCATGGGCAGGCGATGCGGTCGATTTTTGGGCGTTCGCGCGTGATCCATTTCGACGGCGCGTTGATTGGCGAGGGGATGCCGTTGAGCACGCCCTTTCGTATCGTCGCCCCCTTGGCTTCTCTCCAGGCCTCAATGCCGCCTTCAAGGTAGTGCGCATTCAAGCCCGCTGTGCGCAGTGCCGAGCAGGTGTTTTTGCTGACCTCATGTCCGTGGACGCAATACACCACGATATCGCGATGACGCGGCAAAAATTTCAGCCAATCGTCGAGCGCGTAAGGATCGCGCCAAAACGCCGAGGCAATGACAGCCGAATCGGCTTCAAATGCGACGGCGCGCCGCACGTCGACAATCAACGGCGCACGTTTGGAACCAAGCTGGGAAAAAAGTTTTGCGACGGAAATGCCGGATGCCGGCGTATCAAAGGTGTCCATGGAATCGTCCTTAGAAAGTGATCAGGCGCAGTGCTTGGACGGGACACCGTCTTGCGATGAGACATGCAACGGGAGCCTGCGATCCCGTGGCTCAATTCTAGTGGAATTGGACGCTTGACGTAAAGTCAATTTCCGGGGGCTTGATGAAACGGCACAATGGCCCCATATGCTCCAAGTGATAAAATGAACCGATATTTTCAGACCAATCCGACGCAAAGTTGCCCGCAATGATGAACACCGCTCAAATCAACAAAGAACTCGATGTCAAAGGGCTCAATTGCCCGCTGCCCATTCTGCGCGCCAAGAAAGCGCTCGCGGAAATGGAATCGGGCCATGTGCTCCGGGTGATCGCAACCGACCCCGGATCGGTCAAGGACTTCGCCGCGTTTTGCAAACAGACCGGCAATCCCTTGTTGTCGTCGATTGAAACGCCAACCGATTTCACGTTCGTCATTGCCAAGCGCTAGTCGCAGACTACCCCGTCGGCGGATCATTTTTCCGGCGGCAGCTCATTGGCGGACATGATGCCGCGCTCGATATACGCGTCGCGCAACGGCAGCCGCAACCGACCCAGATTGAGCCCATACGCGAGTGCGCCTAGCGCGCACACGACGCCGCAAACCAGATAGGCGTGCGGCGCGCCGATATGTTGCGCGAGCCAGCCCGCGCCCAAGTGGCCGAGCGGCACCGCCCCGGTAAAAAATGTCGAATAGACGCTAACAACCCGGCCACGTTTATCATCATCGACCACCGTTTGAATGATCGTGTTCACACCCGCCGATGTTCCCATCACGCCAAAGCCGACCAGCGCCATTGCCAACATTGAGAGTGGCACGATTTTTAGCGGTGCCAGCAAGGCAAATCCCACTGCGCCGATCGCCGCGACACTCGCGGTGACCAGAATCCACCGCGTCAGCCCGCGCACGCTGGCGCGTCCGGCGAGCATCACCGCACCCGTCAACGCGCCAACACCGACGGCACTTACAAATAATCCGTGCAATTCCGCTCCCTTGCCGAAAACTTCCACGGCGATGGCGGGCATCAATATCGAGTAGGGATTGATGCACAAACTGACCAGCCCCGCGATCAGCACCAGCGGCAAGATCACCGGGCTGGTGAGCGCGATTTTCCAGCCTTCCGCAAGGTCCTTCATCAGCGAATGGCCACTGATGGTGCGCTGCGTTTCGCGCGGTGAAATCCGCCGCAACTGGAACACGACGGCGAGATACGATACTGCGTTCACGCCGAAGCACGCCGCCTCACTCACCGCCGCAATCAGCAGCCCGCCGAGAGCCGGGCCGAGCATGCGCGTCGCGTTGATATTGACCGAATTCAACGCGATCGCGTTGGGAAGATCCGCATTGTCATCGATCAACTGCGCAAAGAACGAATGGCGCGTGGTGATTTCCATCGCACTCAGCACACCTTGCGCGAACGCGAATGCACCCAACATCGGCACCGTGATGTGCCCCAGCCATGTCAATGTCGCGAGTGTCGCTGCATGAAAAAACAGGATCGTCTGCACCACGATCAACAGTTTGCGGCGGCTGACCCGATCTGACAGCACACCGGCAATCGGCGTGACGAACAGGTGCGGAATCATCGCCAGAAATCCCACCGTGCCGGTGACGCCGGTGGAACCGGAAAGACGATAAGTGAGCCACATGATCGCGAGCGATTGCATCCACGATCCGCATTGCGAAATCGCCATGCCGATGTAATAGCGGCGGAAATTCGGATGGCGCAGCGCGCGTAGCGCGTAGGGGAGGGTGTAGGTGATGCTCATGGGGGAAATTGGGGCACTGCTAAATACCCTGTCACTCCCGCACACGCGGGAATCCAATTTTTGTAACCTACTGACATGCATTGAGAATTGGATCCCCGCAGCAGCCTGCCCTCGAATGCTTTAATCGGGGGCGAGGATGACAAGATCTTGGGGTTACTGGAATTGCCCATTGACTAATCTCCAGCACTGGTGCGGTGTTTGGTGTTTAACTTGCGCAAATGCTCCAAACACCGCGCCAGTGCTGGAGTTTGACTCTTATTTCAAACGCAGCCGCTGCCCAACCAGCTCAGCAAGTTTCGCCTTGAACTCCAGCAAACGCTTCTTCTCCTGATCGACCACGGCGGCAGGTGCCCGATCAACAAAACTCGCGTTGCCGAGCTTTACTTCCGCTCGGCCAATCTCGCCTTCGAGGCGGGCAATTTCTTTGGAAATTCGCGCCGTCTCGGCGGCGATGTCGATCTTGATATCCAGCATCATCTTGCCGCTTGAAACTATCGCAACCGGCGCGTTGGATGCCGGCAGGGTTGCGACCGGATGAATTTCGGAAAGTTTGCCGAGCGCGAGCAGGTAGGGCAATTGCGCTGCGAGCAACGCACCATCGCCGGTGATATAAAGCGGCACACGATCCTTCGGTGAGACGTTCATTTCACCGCGCAGATTCCTCACCGCATCGATGGATTCCTTCAAGCGCGTCACGAACGCCTCGGCATCGGCATCGATTTTTTCCGGCTGGCCAACCGGGTATGCCGCGAGCATGATGGTTTCACCCGTTTTGCCGGCAAGTGGCGCAACCTTTTGCCAAAGTTCTTCGGTGATAAACGGAATGATCGGGTGCGCGAGAC
>JANLQC010000327.1:0-9697 GCA_031367575.1 Betaproteobacteria bacterium
TACCCATCTTGGCCCCTCGCAACAACGATGGGTATCGCTGCGCTCCACCCATCCGTTTTCCGGGGCGTCATGGGCTTAACCGAGTGACATGGTGCTCCTGAGGCCATTCTCTGGAAAGACGACGCACTATGTGGAGTTTCAATCGCGTAGATCGCCATTTGGTGCGGTGTCCATGGCGAAAAGGCCTGAAACGGCGCGCCGCTGCTAGTTCCGTAGGATGGGTGGAGCGCAGCGATACCCATCTTGGCTCCTCGCAAGAACGATGGGTATCGTTGCGCTCCATCCATCCACCCATCCGTTTTCCGGGGCGTCATGGGCTTAACCGAGTGACATGGAGGTCAGGCTTGGATTCGACCGCGCGTCTACGCAAACAATTCCGTCCACGCGTGAATCACCGCCTGCCGCTCGTCCGCAAATTCCTCAACGCCGACCCACGTCTTTAACTCGTTATTATTGCGTGCCCGATGCTGGCGTTCGCGATAGGCGAGATAGGCTTTGCCGACTTCGGCGGCGAGGCCTTCGTCGAGGATACCCAGCGCTGCCGCGCGCGTGAGGAGGGCGAAATTGCCGAGGTTGCCGAGAAATTCCGGGTGCTCGTTCGAGTAGGCGAGGATCAGGTATTGCACGATGAATTCCACATCGACAATGCCGCCGCGCGTATGTTTTAAATCAAGCTGATCGGCGCGATCTTTTTTCTCGGTGCGCATTTTGTCGCGCATGTCAATAATGTCTGCGCGCAGTTTTTGTTTGTCGCGTGGTGCGGCAATAATTTCGCGGCGGATCGCCTCGAACGGTGCCGCCATCGCGGCGTCGCCCGCGCAAAAGCGCGCGCGCGTGAGCGCCTGATGTTCCCACGTCCAGGCGCGCGTTTGCTGGTAGTCGCGGAATCCGTCGAGGCTTGACGCCAGTCGCCCGGAATCGCCATCGGGGCGCAGGCGCACATCGGTTTCGTAGAGCACGCCGCCAGCCGTCATGGTGTTGAGCCAACTGGAGAGGCGTTGCGCAAGTTTGGCGTAGCGATCCGGCTCGATTCCGCTGGCGGGATCATATACAAATACCAGATCAAGATCGGAGGCATAACCCAATTCCTTGCTGCCGAGCTTTCCGTAACCGATGATGGCGAAGCCGGGTGGGGATTGCCACGGATTGGGTGTCTGATTTGCCGATTCAGCGGGTTCGCCGCGAACCGAGCTTGGCGACAGCGCCCGCCACGCCAGCACCAGCGCCACATCCAGCAGCATGTCGGCCAACGCGGATAGCTCGTCGGACAACGCCATCACACTCAGGCGGCCTTCGATATCCGCCACATTGAGTTTCAGCGTGGCGACCTGTTTGGCGTGGCGCAGCAGCTCGTATTGTTTTTCAATATCGCCGTGCGTGGCATCGCAGGCGTGTTGCAGCGCGCGCCGTTCAGCGCGCCAATCGAGCGCGGCATTTTTTTCCGCCGGTGCGATCAATTCATCGAGCAGGATCGGATGACGGCGCAAAAAATCCGCCGCCCAGGCGCTATTGGCGGCGATGCGCGCCACCCGCTCCAGCACTTGCGGATACTCAACCAGCAACGCGAGATAGGTTTCACGTTTGTCGATGGCTTCGATGAGATCGAACAGCCGAAAAAAGGTTTTTACCGCCGTGGCCGGGGCGTGATCCTGCACCAGCGCCGCCTTTAATGCGAAGGGAATCAGTGCTTCCATCCGCGCGCGCGATTTGGCGGAAAGCGTTTGCGTGCGCGATGAGGCGAGCCACGCGTCGATGCGGGTGCCGATCAGTTCGGCATTTTCCGTTCCCAATTCGGCGGCGATGGCGCGCACCTGCAGGCCGGGTGTATCGCGCTCTGGCGGCGGTACCGATGATTTTTCATTGGCGGCGGGGGCAGAAAACAGCGCCTCGAATTCGCCGGTGACGATTGCCCGATGCCGGTCAAGCTCACGCATGAAATCCGGCCAGCCGGAAAAATTCATCGCCGTCGCGATGCGATTGCGATCATCCTCCGCCGTGGGCAGCATTTGCGTTTGCTGGTCGTCAAGGTACTGCAATCGGTGTTCGAGATTGCGCAGAAATACATAGGCGGCTTGCAAAGAGGCAACGCGCGCTGCGGTGAAAATCCGCTGCGTACCAAGCGCGGTCAATGCGTTGCGGGTGGAGCGGGTTTGCAACGATGCCTCCCGCCCGCCGCGGATCAATTGAAACAGTTGCGCAATGAATTCTATTTCGCGAATCCCGCCGACGCCGACCTTGATGTCGTCAAGCCGATTGCGTTTGGTGGCATCACTGCGGATTTGTCCGTGAAGATCGCGCATTTCCTCGATGGCGGCGTAATCGTGATAGCGCCGATAGACGAAGGCGCGCACCAGTGAATCGAGTGCCGCGATGGTGGGGGCCCGGCCGGTGACGGCGCGCGCTTTCAGCCACGCGTAACGCTCCCACGGGCGCGCATGGGTGATGAAATAATTTTCCAGCGCCGCGACGCTGCCGACCAGCGGGCCGCTCGCGCCGAATGGGCGCAATCGCATATCGACACGAAATACAAAACCGTCGGCATCAACGTGGTCGATGGCGCGGATGATGCGTTTTCCCAATTCGGAATGAAACTCGTGCCACGAACGTTGGCCATTGGCGGCCCCGTCCTCGGCGTGGACGAAAATCAGATCGATATCGGATGAAACATTGAGTTCGCGTCCACCCAGTTTTCCCATGCCAACGATGACCAGTTGCGCCGCTTCGGCCTCGCCCGAGGCGAGCGAAAATTTTTCGGCAACCGCATTGGTGTGGAATCGTTGGGCGGCATCAAGCGTGACATCGGCCAGCGCCGAGATGGTATCGACGACTTCGGCAAACGGCGCAAGACCGTTGATATCGCGAAAAATCGTGTGAACCATGGCGTAGCGGCGCAGCCCGCGCAGGCGCGCATGCAATTGGGCCTCGTCGGTCTCGTTCTCAATCGCGTTGAGCCATTGGCGCATGCCCAATACGGATAGCGGCGCGGCGACGCCGGATTCAAGCCGCCCGATCAGCCCGGCATCGGCTGCGCACATTCGCTCGGCATAGCGCGAGGCGTGAAACGTTTTGGCGATTTGGGCGTCGAAGGGGAGGGTTGGGAGGATTGGGAGGATTGGGGAAGGTGGCATTGGCAAGTGAAATTCAGAAAATGTGCGGTCGTCCGAACCGGGCGGGGCACCGTTAAAATAGCATGTAAGCAGCCGAAACCCGTTCAAAAAAATAGTTGTCACCCGTTCTCAGGACAGAAGAAAATTAAAAAAGTCGTGTTTCATCTCAGCAAGGCCGGCAGCAAATTCCTGTTTTGGCTTGCCGTGGTGGGGTCATTGCTGTTGGTCACGCTGGTATTGAGCGTGAAATATGCGGTGATGCCGAATATCGAACGCTATCAGGGCGACATCGTCAGCCGCGTTGCTTTGGTCAGCGGTATGGACGTGTCGGCAAAAGCCATTCGCGGCGGTTGGGCCGGATTCAGGCCTTATGTGGAACTGGAAGAGGTGGTGCTGCGCGAACCCGCCGATGCCACCCGCCGCGAAGCCGGCAGCGAGGCATTGCGATTGCCGCAATTGCAAGCCTCGCTGTCGTGGTGGTCATTGCTGGTCGGCCAGATTCGTTTTGCCGATGTCACGCTCGAAGCGCCGACGCTGGCCCTGTCGCGCGGTCAGGACGGGCTCATTTATTTTGCCGGCCGTGCGCTGAATGCGCCGACCGACATTCCTGACGATGGGCGTCTGCTCGAAGCACTGCTCGAACAACCCGGCGTGTCGATTCATCACGCTACCCTCACCTGGAGTGATGAACTGGCACCCGGAAAGGCACTCACGTTTACCGACGTCGGTTTGTCGCTTGAAAAGCGTCTCAATAGCCACGTCTTTGGCTTTGTGGCGACCCCGCCCGACGGTCTGGCGAAAAAGCTGGAACTGCGTGGCGAAGTCAGGATCGGTCGGGACGCCGTACGTTGGCAGATGGCCGGGGAGATCTATGCGATGCTGAACGACGCGAATCTGGCCGAAATCCGCGAGCACCTCACCCTCCCGGATGCACTTCAATCCGGCTTCGGCAATGTGCGGGCGTGGGTCGAAATCGATAGCGCCGCCGGTCAGGCTGAAGCGGCCCTTGCTGCCACGGCCACCGCAGCCACAGCGGCCACCGCGGCCACAGCGGCCTCAGTGACTACAGCGGCCACGGCGGCCACGGTGCCTGTCACCACCGCAACGAACGCAACGACAACCACCGCCGACGCCAAGCGACCAACGCCGGCGTTCAATCCGGTTCGATCCATTTCGGCCGATGTCAATCTGGTCAATGCGCGCGCGCAAATGGCGAGTGATCTCGCGCCGCTGCAAATCGCCAAGCTGGCCGGACGCATCGAGTACGTTGCCCTCGACGGCGGATTCACCGTTCGCAGCAAGGCACTTGAGTTTCGCACCCGCGAAGGGGTGGCTTCAAAGCCCGCCGATTTTTCCGTCACGTTGCAGCATCAGACCGACGTCGCGAAGGCGAGCGGTGAAATCACCGCCAACGACATTGATCTCAAAGCGATGACGGCGCTGCTTGAATATTTTCCCATCGGCAAGGAAATGCGCGCCAGTTTTGCGCGCTTCAGTCCGCGCGGGCTGGTGCGGCAATCCACATTTTCATGGACCGGTTATCTCGATCAACCGGCGACCTATCGCATCAAGGGAAAACTGACCGAATTCGGTTCGCAGGGCGACGCAAAAATCCCCGGTGTTTCCGGTTTTTCCGGTGCCGTTGACGGCGATGAAAAAGGCGGACGCTATTCGCTTGCGTCAAAGAACCTGCGATTTGACGCGCCGTTGGCTTTTCGTGTGCCCGTCAAGTTCGCCACGCTTGACAGCGAAGGCGATTGGAAAATCACGCCGGAGGCCATTGAAGTAAATCTGGCGCGCGCAAAATTTTCCAACGACGATTTATCGGGCGAAATATCCGGCCGCTATTGGCGCTATCGTGCCGACGGCCCGCGCGCGGCCGAGGAAAAAGGCCCCGGATCGCTCGATCTCAAGGCGCACTTTGAAAACATCAAGGCCACGCGCGTACCGGACTATCTGCCGAATGCCGCCGCGATAACACGCGAATACATCGAATGGGCGGTACGCGATGGTGAAGTCAGTTCGGTCGATATCATTTTCAAGGGCGCGATCTACGATTTTCCGTTTCGCATGGGCAAGGGCGGGCATTTTCATATTGACGCCAAACTGAAAGATATCGAGTACCGCTACGGCGAAGGTTGGCCGAATGCGAACGATATCAATGGCGGCTTGACGTTTGAAAATACCCATTTTGAAGCCCATATCGATAACGCCAAAATCCTCAACGCACCGGTCAAACAGACCAGCATCATCGTCGACGATTTTGCCGGGACGCCGCCGCTGCTGACCATTCAGGGAATTGCCGATGCACGCGCCGAGGATGTGGCGCGCTATTTGAAGGAAAGCCCGCTCATTGACAACGTTGGCGGGTTCACGCGATTTGTCAATCTGGAAGGTCCGGGAAAATTGGATCTGGCGCTGAAATTTTTTCTCGGTACCAAGGAGCAATCAAAAATCACCGGTCGGTACAGTGTTTCGCGAGGTCGCGCCAAGGTGCTGTTGGGCGAGCGCGGGATCGATATTTCCAACCTCAGCGGCAGCGTCGCGTTTTCAGAATCAAGTGTGAAAAGCACGGGGCTTGTCGGCATTGCCTACGCGAACCCGATTGGCATCAATATCGCCGGGGCCGGGGAGACGCCGGTGTCGGTTGATTTCACGGCGCGCGCCGATGTCGCGCAATTAGCCGACATCCTGCCGTTTCGCATGCCACAGCAGGTCACGGGCACGGCTGATTTTACCGGACGGGTGCTTGCCGCCAATGCCGCCAGCGCGGCCAAAGGGGGCGGTGCCGAGATCGTGATTGAATCCCCCCTGACGGGTATCACGTCGACGCTTCCCGCGCCGCTAACGAAACGCGCGGATGAGGCGCGCAAATTGCGCGTGGCCTTTGCCAACACGGGTTTGGCGAGCGAAAAAATTCGCGTGACGATGGCGGGCAATGCGACGGCTGGCGCCACCGGTGCCACAAGTGCCAATGCGACTGATCATCGCGAATCAAGAATCGACGCGCGTTTTCAACGCCGCTTCGATGCCAAAGGCGTAACCCAGCCGGATCGATTTGGCGGCATTGCCAGCGTGGGCGATGCCTTGGCAGAGGTCACGGTTCCGGAAGGCATGTGGCTTGCCGGCACCCTGCCGCGCCTTGATTTTGATGCGTGGCGCGGTGCCATTGACGGTTTTTATGCGCCGCAATTGGCCGGCCAATCGCCGGTAAATCAGGGGGGTGGTTCCAACACCAAAAATGATTCGCCGATTGCCGGTTTTGATTTTAAATTGGGCAGTTTGTTGGCGTATGGCCGCGTGTTCAATCCGATGACGTTGAAAGGCCGGCACGGCGCAGACGGTTGGGGCATGAACGTGGATAGCACAGAGGCGAGTGGCGATTTCACCTGGCGTCCGGCGGCGTACAACGAACGCGGCCTGGTCAGGGCACGCCTGCAACGATTCACGCTGACCGATGAAGCGCCCACGCCGTCCCCGGTTGTGCAGGCGGAATCCGGCAAAGAGTCCGATTTACCGGCAGTCGATATCGTCGCGGAAAAATTCACCTTCAAGGATCATCTGCTCGGCAGGCTCGAACTGCGCGCGACGCCGCAAGGGGTGAACTGGAAAATTGATCAACTCGATATCAGCAATGGCCATGCGAAGCTGGAGATGAAAGGGTTATCGCAGCGCTACGGCGATCCGGCGGATTTGTCGGGCGGGCCGCGCACATCGATGACAATCAAGCTCGAGACCACCAACTTGAATGCGCTATTCAATCAATTCGGTTTCGGTGATTACCTGAAGGGCGGCAGAGCCAATCTTGACGGGCAAATTTCGTGGCCGGGGCACGCCAATCAATTCCAGACCAGTGTGTTGTCGGGAAATTTCAAGGTCAATGCCACGGACGGGCGCTTCGCCAAGATCGAACCCGGTGCCGGAAAGTTGCTCGGGCTGATGAGTTTGCAATCGTTGCCGCGGCGCATCACGCTGGATTTTCGCGACATTTTTTCCGAAGGGCTCGCGTTCAATAAAATTGAAGGAGACATCAAGATCGCAAATGGCGTGATGTCGACCGACAACTTTGAAATCAAAGGGCCGGCGGCGTATATCAAAACCACCGGGGAGGCGTCGTTGCCGACCGAGAAAGTCAATTTGAAAATGAAAGTCGCGCCGTTGGTCGGGGAGGGTGCCGCCATCGGCGCCGCCATCTTTCTGACGCCGGTGGTCGGTGCCGGCGTCTATGCGATCTCCAAATTGTTTGAGGGTGCGCTATCCTATGAACTGTTGGTGACGGGGCCGTGGGATGACCCGCAGGTCGATGAGGTGAAGAGAAACGCGCCGAAGCCGCCCGTCCCGCCCACAACACCCACGACACCGGCGACCGATATCGTCAAATAAACGCCAAGTAAGCGCCAAGTAAGCGCCAAGTAAGCGCCAAGTAAACGCCATGATCATCACCCGACATTCCAGCCAAATTCCCGACGCGCTACTCAAGATCAGCCAGTCCACGCAGGCTTTTTTTCGCGTCGCGGCGATCCAGATGGCGAGCGGGCCAAACGTGGCGGCCAATCTCGAAGAGGCCACAAGGCTGATCGACATGGCGGTATCGATTGGCGTGCGCATTGTGGTGTTGCCGGAATATTTCGCCATCATGGGCATCAAGGATACGGACAAGATTGCCGTGCGTGAAAAGCCCGGTGACGGCCCGATCCAGGAATGGATGTCCGAGACCGCCGCCAAGCACCGCATCTGGCTGATCGGCGGATCAATTCCGGTTGAATCGAGCGTCGCCCACAAAGTCCGCAACACCTGTTTCGTCTACGATAAGGATGGCAGGCAGGTCGCGCGTTACGACAAGATTCACCTGTTCAATCTGGCGCTCGGCACCGAGAATTTTTCCGAGGAACGCACCATCGAGGCGGGCGACAGAGTCGTGGTGGTGGAGTCTCCCTACGGTCGCATCGGTTTGTCGATTTGCTATGACTTGCGCTTCCCCGAACTGTACCGTGCGATGGGTAACGTTGATATTATCGTCGTACCATCGGCATTTACTTCAACCACCGGCAAAGCCCATTGGGAAGTGCTGATTCGCGCCCGCGCGATCGAAAACCTTGCCTATGTGATCGCCCCGGCGCAAGGCGGATTTCATGTCAACGGTCGCGAAACCCATGGCGACTCGATGATTGTTGACCCCTGGGGTGTCGTGCTTGATCGCCTGCCGCGCGGTTCCGGCGTGGTGGTCGCGGGGATCAATCCGCAATACCAACAGACGATTCGCAAGTCATTGCCGGCGTTGACTCATCGCACGTTGCGGCAGGTATAGGCGGTTTTCTGAATGTCAACGTCTGGCATTGGCGCGCCTTTCGAGGCATTAGGGACGGTTCGCGTTCAAGTCGCGCCCTTATCCAATTATTTGCAATATCGCGGCACACCCCAGCCGAATCGGGGAATGACGTGTAAAATGTTCTGAACGTGGAATTAACCAATGAGAACTGACGTTTGCCACTATATGTCGTCGTTTCACGCGGCTGACCAAAAGTGTGCCCCACATGCGGATATCTGCGCATTGCGCCCGCGGAACCTGATGCCAGCGCCATGATTGAACCCGCGACGCCGGCCAACGAAGACGCCAGACTCTCCGTGTTACGGGCGATGAATATTCTCGACACACCGCCCGAGGATTTTCTCGATCGAATTACCGACATCGCCGCCCAGCTCTTCGACGTACCGATCGCGTTAATATCAATGGTCGATGAGAAGCGACAGTGGTTCAAGGCGCGCCATGGACTGAAAGCCCGCGAGACGCCGCGGGGGATTTCGTTTTGCGGTCACGCCATTCTTCAGCAAGACATCTTTTGCGTGCCGGATACGCGACTCGATCCGCGATTCGCCGATAACCCGCTGGTCACTGGCGAGCCGCACATCCGCTTTTACGCCGGCAAACCGATACGCGCGCCGGGTGGGGAAGCCCTTGGTACGCTGTGCCTGATCGATACCAGGCCGCGCGAATTTGGCGACGCGGACCGCCAGCTCCTGAACGAGTTGGCGACCTGCACCGAGCAGATGATCGCTCTACGGCAAAGTGTATCCGGTGCCGCGTCGGGCAAGCGCCTATGGACTTCGGTTCTGTTGACGGCCGCCGCCGCGTTGTTGTTCGAGTTCTTTTCGTCGCAGTTGTTTTTCATTCCCAATCCTCCGGCGATCCTGATCGCGACGGTTGTGTTTGCCTCATTCCACGGCGGGATGCGCGCCGGGCTGATCAGCGCCGCGATCGCGTGGTTGTATTTCGCGCTTTTCTTCTCCATCCCCGGTCAACCCTTTCAATATGCGGGGGATAACCTGTTGCGCGTACTGATCTGGGCGGTGGCGACACCCGCTGTCGCAATCATGACCGGGATCCTGCAGCGCCGTTCCGCGCGCCTGTTCCAGATGGAGAAGGGCAATGCCATTCTGACATCGCACTTGGCGGAACGCGCGGCCTCGGTGGGCGAGATGCGGCGATTGAATGAGCGGATTCGCATGGTGACCGATCACGCGCCCACCCACATCGCTTACTACGACGAAAACTGGCAATGCCGCTACTGCAATGCGCCCTACGCGCGATG
>JANLQC010000355.1:0-3149 GCA_031367575.1 Betaproteobacteria bacterium
TGTGGGACAGACCGCAGCCAATCGATTTGGGCCGCCGGGATGCCGTCAAGGAAGGCCTGCGTTTTGCTGATCAGCACCTGCAGATCCGCGAAACTCTGTTCGTTGGCCTCGAACACCGGCGGCTCCATGGCGGCCAGACGCGCCGACACACCGCGCGCGAAATCGGCTGCAATCCGGACTTGCTGAACCAACGGAAACATGTCGGGGAACAAGCGCGCCTGCAATAGCGCACTGGCATCAATTTTCTTCAACGAGGCGTGCGCGTCCGCTTTGGCCAGTACCGTGCTCATGCCGCCGAGCATTTGTTTGAAAACCGGCACCGACGCGGCGTAAAGTGAAATGGTCATGGCTGTTCCTTGTGGTGGTGAATCGCAATTGTAAATTGTAAATGGCAAATTGCAATTTTCCATGCGCGGGCGTGGAACACAAAAATTTATCGCTCGCACCATCGGCGCAATCGACGGCGCAATCGCGATTTGCTATGCCTGTTTGCGCGTCAAAGCATGACTTTCAGCAGGTTCAGCCCTGCTTCGGCACCGATCTTGTAGGCGGCATCAGGCGGAATCACGGCGCTTTCGCCCGCGCGAAGGCGCACGCCGCCGCTCGCGATACCCGCCGCGCCGCCGTTCGCGATACCCGCCGCGCCGCCCCTCGCGATACCCGCCGCGCCGCCGTTCGCGATACCCGCCGCGTCTTCATCTGCGTTGATCGTGAGCGAACCTTCCAGCACAAACAAAAACATCAATTCGCCATGGTGCCGAAGCGGCACGCTGGCAGGCGCTTGGGTGCCGCCTTTCAATCGGATCACGCTGACGTCGGCAAGGCCCGAGGTCGCGGCCGCGATGCCGACATCGCAGGCCTCAAACTCCGCCGCATCAATACCCCCGACACGCCACGGCACCCACTGTGCATGTTCGGCAATATGGCGCGAAAAGCGTTGCCCGCCAAACTGCCGCCCGGGTCGCCGTGTACTCATCGGCAGCGCCATCGCATGATCGGCCACCGTGTCGTGGATGGCGGGACAACCGATCTCGATCACTTCGAGTCCGGGCGAAGCCTCCAACACGCGATGGCGAATTCCCGGCGGCTGCAACACAGAATCGCCCGCGTGCATCGTGAACGGCGGGCCTTGATCTTCATACACCACACGCACCCATCCCGCCTTGCAGAAAATCATCTGAAAACGCACGCGGTGAAAGTGAACGTAATCGGGCACCGGCCCGCCGGCGGGAATGCGGATAAGTGAAGCCACGACAAAACCGCCGAGCCGGCCGGCAATCAAATCCCGATATTCCATGCCTGCGCGGCCGACACCCCAGACACCGGCGTCATCAAGACGGCTCACGACAAATTGCCGCGCGGCAGGCGGAACCACAACATCCCGTTTCTCGGTAATCCATTCAATGCGGATGCCATCCGGGACCGTGCCATCGGGGTCATCGAATTGCGGCGGCGCGTCGCAAATCAGACGCAAAACCAGCGGTGCCGCCGGCATATTTCCGACGGCGCGCAGTTCCAGCCGAAGGCAAACACCGTAGGCGGAAACCACGGCCATCGTCGGCGCATCGGCCGGGGAAATTGCATCAACACGAAAGCCAAGTTGCGACACAAAAAATTCAACACTCGCATTGAGATTGGAACAGGGCACCGCCACTTCTGCGGCGTGAATCCTGACAGCGGTGATATCGGAAAGGGGGAGATTCATGGCATTGTCGATTGTGGAAAACCCAAGGACTGGCGCGGTGTTTGGGGCCAAAGTGCTCGAAAACGCGCAAAAACGTCAACGCGCGCCGAGCCGCCACAATGAGGTTAACTCAGCCGCACGCGCGGCGTGCAACGGATCAGTGGAGTCAGCCGCGCGCGGGTGGGTCGGCCGAGTCTCAATACGGTCAATCACCACCAGACCGCCCTTGTCAAACAATGCCAGCAATTCCGCGCGCGAACGCAGGCCCAGATGTTCGGCAATATCGGAAAGGATCAGCCAGCCTTCACCGCCGTGCGCGAGATGTGCGGCAAGTCCGCCGATGAATCCGCGCAGCATGCGGCTGTCGGGATCATAAATGGCGCTCTCGATGGGTGAACTCGGCCGCGCGGGAATCCATGGCGGATTGCAGACGATAAGCGGTGCCCGGCCTTCGGGGAACAGGTCTGCCTTCACAACCTGCACCTGCGGTGCCAATTTGAGGCGTCGCAAATTTTCGCCCGCGCACGCCAGCGCGCGCGCATCCATGTCGGTGGCGATAATGCGCGCCACGCCGCGCCGCGCCAGCACCGCCGCGAGCACCCCGGTGCCGGTGCCGATATCAAACGCCAGCGGCAGTGTTTCTCCTTCGGATATTGGCAGGGGTGCTTCCGCAACCAGCCCCACATATTCGCTGCGCACCGGTGCGAACACGCCGTAATGCGGGTGAATTCGCTCATTCAGCGCGGCCACCACCACCCCCTTTTTGCGCCATTCGTGCGCGCCGATCAGGCCGAGGATTTCGCGCATCGATACCAGCGAATCTCCCGCCACGGCGTCACTTCCGGGCGCACCATAGGCCTCCACGCAGGCGCGCTGCAGGTCGGGCGCGCGTTGCAGCGCGATCGTGTAATCGCCCGACAACGGCAGCAGCAACATTCCCAACGTGCGCGCGCGCTGCGATTGCGCGAGTCGGTGCAAATGGAATGCGTCGGTGGGTAACGCCGCCAAAACGTCACCTTGTTTCGCGGACGGTTTTACCGGTGGTTTTGCGGCCGGTTTTGCGCCCATCTGCGTCGCCGCATCGGTTCCATTTGCCGCCCTTGATTTCTTCGCTGCCAACGCGGGTTTCTTCAAATTGCGAGATTTTTGATCCACCCGCCGCGCCATTGCCACCAGCAGTTGCCGTGCGTTTTGAAAGTCGCCGCGCCACAGCAATGCGGTGCCTTCACACGCGAGGCGATAAGCCGCATCGGCCGACATTTGTTCATCCGCAATCACGATTCGCTTGTACGCCGGCACACCCGTTTCCGAACGCCAGCGCGCGGAACGGGCCAGCCCGCCTTCGGTCCAGCGAATCACCGGTTGCGCACTCATCGGTGTTGCACCCTATTTCTCGTTCGCGTTTCCGACCGGCTGCTAGGCTTGCACAAACGTCGTCACGCGCCGGCGGGTGCGCTCACGCAGC
>JANLQC010000374.1:0-1844 GCA_031367575.1 Betaproteobacteria bacterium
TGTGGGAAGACTTTGATTTATTGCGGGAGCGCTTGTTCATAATAATCCAAGCGTATTACGATTTAGTGACATTGGCTATGCCTAAAATCCCGCGACCGGCTGTGACATACTTCCCAAAACCAAACGAGAGAAAAAATGCCGCAACCCACCCTCGCCGCCGTCGATCTCGGCTCCAACAGTTTTCACTTGCAGATCGCGCGCGTGGTCGATGAACAACTCTACCCGGTGGATTCATTGAAAGAGACGGTGCGTCTCGGCGCGGGTGTGACGGCTGATCGGAAAATCGATGCGAAAGCAGCCGAGCGGGCATTCAACGCGCTGCGATTATTTGCCGAACGCCTGCAAGGCTTGCCGAAGCCGGCGGTGCGGGTGGTCGGCACCAACGCGCTCCGGGTCGCGAAAAACGCCGACGCATTTATCAAGGAAGCTGAAGCCATTCTCGGTTACCCGATTGAGGTGATCGCCGGACGCGAAGAAGCGCGACTGATTTACATCGGTGTCGCCAACAGCTTGCCGCCCTCGCAGCATGACCGATTGGTGGTTGATATCGGCGGTGGCTCAACCGAATTCATCATCGGCCATCGCTTGAAGCCCAAGATGCTCGAGAGTTTGTACATGGGCTGCGTGAGTTATTCGGAGCGGTTTTTTCCCGAGGGCGCGATGGACAAACGCACCTTCAAGGACGCGCAACTGGCGGCGAGCAAGGAGCTTGAAGTGATCGCCACGCGCTTTCGAAAAGAAGGCTGGAAGGAGGCGTTCGGTTCGAGCGGAACCGCGAAAGCGCTTGGCATCATCCTTCAGGAAAATGGCCAGACACAGGACGGCATTTCACGCGAAGGCCTCGAATGGCTGCGCGAAAAAGCCCTCAAGGCGGGCGGATTTGCGGCGCTCACACTGCCCGGCATCAAGGCGGATCGATTGCCGGTGCTGCCCGGCGGGCTCGCCATCATGCTGAGCGTGTTTGAAGCACTCGAGTTGAAGCACATGTCGCTTGCCGATACGGCGCTGCGCGAAGGCGTGCTCTACGATTTGCTGGGCCGCACCCATCACAAGGACATTCGCAACGCCACCGTGGAAGCGATGGCGCGGCGCTATCACGTCGATCATGCACAGACCACGCGGGTAAGTGAACTGGCGCTGGCGTTTTTTGATCGGGTTGACGACTCAGTGGAAACGTCGGCCGATGGCGAACTCGAATTTCGACGCCGCCAAAAACTTTTATGGGCAACGCGGCTGCATGAAATCGGCATCGATATCGCGCAGGCCAATTTTCACAAACATTCGGCGTATGTCATTGCCAACGCCGACATGCCGGGCTTTTCAAAACGCGAGCAGGCGGCTCTCGCCTCATTGGTGCTCGCGCAGCGTGGACGGCTCGCCAAGGTTGCCGGGGATCTGCCGAAGGACGAATCGTTTGCGACCAAGGTTCTGTGTCTTCGCTTGGCGGTGCTGCTCTCCCGCAGCCGCCGCAATATCGACAGCCGGTTGTTTTCGCTCGCGCGCGTCAACAGCGAGTTTCGCTTGTCGGTAAAAAATGACTGGCTTGCCGCACACAGTCTCACGCAGTATGAGCTGGAACTGGAAATGTCGGAGTGGAATGGGGCGGGAATGAAGCTGGAAATTGTTGCTGCTTAGGCAATGGTATCCGGCGAGGCCATCGCCTTCAACACGGCCTGCCGTTTGCCCTCCCGTTCGCGCATTTCAAACCACCACATCGCGCCCTTCTTTACCGGCACATAGCCATCCACGCCGTTGATCAGGTACGCCGCCACCATGCCGAGCGTCGGCTGATGCCCGACGACGATGACGTTTGACGCAGCATCGGGCCAATCGGCGGCGCGCAG
>JANLQC010000054.1:0-2310 GCA_031367575.1 Betaproteobacteria bacterium
ATCGCATCGGTGGCGGCAAAAACGCCGTTGACGAGGCCGGACATGATCAGGAACGCGGCCAGATATTGCGAGACTTTTTCCTGAATCACTTCCCAACCGGCAATCACCACCAGCACGGTGGTAAAACTGTTCAGCAACACGAACAGCATCGAGATGCCGTCAACACCCAACGCATAGTTGATATTGAAGCGCGCCACCCACGGCGTGCGTTCGACAAACTGCATCACGGATGAGCCATTGTCGAAGCCCACCCATAGCGGGATCGCAACCGCAAGGCCGAGCAGGCTGCCCAATAGCGCGACCCAGCGCGCCGCCGATTTCTGGTGTTCACCACCCAGCGTGAGCGTGAGCACCCCCGCCAGAATCGGCACCCAGATGGCCAGGCTAAGCGTTATGGAACTGCTTTGCATTTTTTTCTTTTCTCTACTTGGGCGTGACGTGAAATCGTGACATCAGCCGAGCTTGATATAAACCAGTGACAGTGCGACGAACACGCCAAAAATCATCGTGAATGCGTAGGTGTAGACGTAACCGGTTTGTACTTTCCGGGCAACGCCCGAGAACCAGCCGATCAATTTCGCGGTGCCGTTGACCATGATGCCGTCGATGATGGTGACGTCGCCGAACTTCCACAGGCCCTGGCCGATTTTGCGTGCGCCGGACGCGAAGAACCAATCGTTGAAGCGATCAAAGCCGTATTTGTCTTCGAGAATTTTTACCGGCAACGCCAACTGTGCGCGGATCCTGGCGGGCAGTTCGGGCTTCAGGATGTAGCAGTACCAGGCTGTGCCGGCACCGGCCAGCGCAAGCCAGAACGGCAGCGACGTGAGGCCGTGCATCACCATCGCGCCCGCACCGTGGAAATCTTTTTTCAATTCCGCCATCGTCGCGGTGGCTTTGATGGCGTCGCCGAAGTACGCGCCAAACAGCATCGGCTCGATGGTCATCCAGCCGATCACCACCGATGGAATGGCCAGCAGGATGAGCGGAATCGTTACCACCCACGCGGTCTCGTGCGGCTTTTCGCCAGGCGCCAGTCCGTGGTGCCCATGCGCGTGCTCATCATGTGCGTGGTCAGCAAGCGCATTCTGGTGTTTCGCGTCGGCGTGATCAATGTGTGAATCGTCGTGGTTTAAATGACTGGCCTGTTCATCCGCGAACCGCTCTTTGCCATGGAATGCAAAGAAGATGAGGCGGAACGAATACAGCGCGCCAATAAATACGCCCGCCAGCGCTGCGGCGTACGCGATGGTGTGCCCCGGCGTGGTTGAGGCGTGAATCGCTTCGATGATCGAATCCTTGGAGAAAAATCCGGCGAATGGCGGGAAGCCCGCGTTGGCCAGCGCGCCGATCAGCATCGTGAAATACGTGATCGGCATGTACTTCCTGAGGCCGCCCATCTTGCGCATGTCCTGTTCGTGATGCAGCGCGATGATGACCGAGCCGGCACCGAGAAACAACACCGCCTTGAAGAATGCGTGTGTCATCAAATGGAAAATGGCGGCCGAGTACGCACCCGCGCCGAGCGCCATCGTCATGTAGCCCAA
Source organism: Betaproteobacteria bacterium (assembly GCA_031367575.1). Classification (GTDB taxonomy): domain Bacteria; phylum Pseudomonadota; class Gammaproteobacteria; order Burkholderiales; family Usitatibacteraceae; genus UKL13-2. Next base: position 1,548 of record JANLQC010000054.1, read on the forward strand.
TTGCGACAGCGTGGAATACGCAACCACACGTTTGATGTCGTATTGCACAATGGCAATCAGCGCCATGAAGAACGCGGTGATCGCGCCGATTACCAGGACAAATGACAACGCCGTTTGCGAAAGCTCAAACAGCGGCGACATGCGCGCCACCATGAAAATGCCGGCGGTCACCATCGTTGCCGCATGGATCAGCGCGGAAATCGGTGTCGGGCCTTCCATCGAATCCGGCAGCCAGACATGCAAGGGAAACTGTGCGGACTTGCCCATCGCGCCGATGAAAAGACATATACAAATGGCGGTCAACAGCGACCATTGCCAGCCGGGTACGACTTCGATCACTGTGCCAACAAACGTCGGTGCAGCAGCAAAAACCGTCGCGTAATCAAGCGAGCCAAACGCGGCGAACACAAAACCGATGCCAAGCAAGAAACCGAAATCGCCAACGCGATTGACCAGGAACGCTTTCAGGTTTGCGTAGATTGCGGTGGGACGGGTATACCAAAATCCGATCAGCAAATACGACACCAGCCCGACTGCTTCCCAACCGAAAAACAATTGCAGGAAGTTGTTCGACATCACCAGCATCAGCATCGAGAAAGTGAACAGCGAGATATAGCCGAAGAAGCGCGTGTAACCGTCGTCCTCGGCCATATAGCCGATGGTGTAGATGTGCACCATCAGTGACACGAAGGTCACCACCAGCATCATCGTGACGGTTAGCGAATCAATCAGGAACCCGATTTGCAGATTGATGCCTTCGGTC
>JANLQC010000409.1:0-2022 GCA_031367575.1 Betaproteobacteria bacterium
GGCCGCCGCAATAATTTTTCAGAGGCAATGCCAATCGGTACCGTTGGTACGGCCAACGTGGTTGCGGGCGCGATGACTGCGTTGCGCTCCATTTTGCGGGTAATAACGTCGCGCGGCGAACGCCCCAACAGCACGCTCAACGCCCGCTCCTGATTGCCGCGCTGGCTTTGCAACGGTGGCAATTGCACGCGACCGGCATCGAGCTCCGCCACCCGCTGCTGATAATCGAACTCGGAAATTACGCCGGCCTCGAAGCGTTTTTTCTGCATCGCCAGCGCCTCTTCGCCGCGCTTGATGCCGTGCCCGAGCGCGATGATGCGCGCATCGAGCGCCACCAGATTGAAGTAGCCCTGCGCCACCTGTGCAGTGAGCAACAAACGCAATGCGTCGCGGTTGGCTTCGACGGACAACAATTCCGCGCGTGCGGCTTGGGTGGCACGGCGATACTTTCCCCAGAAATCGATTTCGTAGGAAACGTTCAAGGTCAGGCGGTTGGTGGTACTTTGCACCGGCTGGCCCGGCCCCGAATTGCTGCTCGCCTCTGAATTGCGGTTGCGCGCGCGTGATGCGGCCGCATAGGCCAGTGGTGTCTGATCGGATGCGGCCAAACCAAGTTGCGCTTGCGATTCGCTGATGCGCGCGGCGGCGATGGCGAGATCGAGGTTGTTTTTCAGCGCTTCATTGATGACGCGATTCAGTTCGGTGTCGTTAAAGCTCATCCACCATGGGGATGTCACCGCCGGTTTCAACACGTCAGGCGAGACGATACGTTGCGCAGGTGCGTCAGGCAAATCGATGGCGGGGCGCTGGTAGTCCGGCCCCATCACGCAGCCGGATATCAATGCACTGAACACCAATGCAAAGCAAGTTTTTTCAATCACGATTTTCATGTCGGCCTCTATCGTTTCTCAGGCGGCAGCGAATGATGCCCCGGCGTTGGAGAATGTTTTCCACTGCCGACGTGGCGCGCATGTTCGGATTCGGCGATGATTTCCGCCGCGCTGCGCGCTTCCTTCAGTTTTCGTTCAGTGACGATTTTGTAAAACAGCGGCACAAAAAATATCGCGAGGAATGTGGCGGCCAGCATCCCGCCCATCACACCGGTGCCGACCGAATGGCGCGACCCGGCACCGGCACCCGAGGAAAATGCCAGCGGTGCCACACCCAAAATAAACGCGAGCGAGGTCATCAAAATCGGGCGGAAGCGCAGCCGTGCCGCTTCCAATGCCGCCGCCGCCGCACTCATGCCTTCCTGCGATTTATAGACCGCGAATTCGACGATCAGAATCGCGTTCTTGGCCGATAGCCCCAGCAGCGTCACCAAACCAATCTGGAAATAAATGTCGTTGGTGAGACCGGTAATCCACACCGCCGCCAACGCGCCGAACACGCCGAACGGCATCGCCAGCAGCACCGACAACGGCAGCGACCATTTTTCATATTGCGCGGCGAGAATCAGGAATGCCATCAACGCCGCCAGCGCCAGCGCGATGCCGGAGGTGCCGGTCGAACGCTTTTCCTGAAACGAGGATCCGGTCCAGTCGTAGCTCATGTCGGCGGGCAACACTTGCGCGGCGATTTTTTCCATCTCGGCGATCGCCTCACCGGACGAGTGGCCCGGTGCCGCCTGACCGAGCATTTTCACGGCCGGCAAATTGTTGAAGCGCTCCAGCGTATCCGGGCCGGCCGAATATTCAACTTTCGCGAAGGCCGACACCGGCACCATTGCGCCGCGCTCACTCTTCACAAAAATCCGCCCGATATCGTCGGGACGTTTTCGGTATTGACTGTCGGCCGACATCAGCACCTGCCAGGCGCGGCCATATTTGTTGAAGTCGTTCACATAGTAAGTGCCGAGTGTGGCGGCGAGCGTATTGAAAGCACTGTCGAGCGGGATGCCGAGCGCCTTGGCTTTTTCGCGATCGACGTTTACGTTCAATTGCGGAGATGCCGGTTTCCACAGCGATTGCACGCCCGCGAGTACTTTGCTCTGGCTGGCCGCACCCATGATGCCGTACATCG
>JANLQC010000411.1:0-1604 GCA_031367575.1 Betaproteobacteria bacterium
CTTGATCCGGGGGCGATCTGAACCTACTTTTGCGGGCTGAGCTCCGCCGCATTCCAGCCGCCGCCCAGTGCCCGAATCAGCCCCACCGCCGCCGTCAAGCGCCGGCCCAGCAAACTCACCGCCGTGCGTTCGTTGGACAACAGCGATGCCTGCACCGTCACCACATTCAGGTAACTCACGGTACCCGCTTTGTATTGATTGATCGTCAACGCCACCGATTCGCGCGCGCTGCGCACGGCATCGTCCTGCACGATTGCTTCCTGTTCGAGGATGCGCAGCGCCGCGAGGTTATCTTCGACCTCCTGAAAGCCTTCCAGCACCGTTTGGCGATAGGTGGCGACGGTTTGATCCCACGACGCGACAGCTTGATCGGTGACGGCGCTGCGTTTGCCGAAATCGAGCAGCGTGAGTGCCATTTGCGGGCCGAGCGACCAGAAGCGATTCGGCGCACTCAACCAATCGCTGAGTGTCGGGCTCGCGTAGCCGCCGGAGGCGGATAGGGACAGCGACGGAAACCACGCGGCCCTCGCCACGCCGATCTGCGCGTTGGCCGCCATCACGCGGCGTTCGGCGGCGGCGATATCGGGGCGGCGTTCGAGCAGCGTTGAAGGCATGCCGGCCGGCATCACCGGCATTTTCAGTGTGAATATTTCCGGCGTCAGCGAAAAGCCGGCCGGGGCCTTGCCGATCAGCACCGCGATGGCGTGTTCAAGTTGCGCGCGCTGCACGCTAAGATCAATGGCCTGCGCCTGCGTGCTTTTCAATTGCGCTTCGGCCTGGATCACGTCAGATTTCGCCGCCACACCAACGTGGTAGCGATTCTTGGTGAGCTGCAATGATTTTTCATATTAGGCGATCGATTCGTCGAACATTTTTTTCTGCGCGTCACTCACCCGCAACTGAAAGTAGCTCCTGGCGAGTTCCGATTGCATCGACAAGCGCACCGCTTCCAGATCGGCCGCACTCGCGTCGGCCGATGCTTCCCCCGATTCAATCTGTCGCCGCACGCGGCCCCAGAGGTCGATTTCCCAGCCGGCATTTACCCCGAGGTTGTAATTGGTGGACGAGTTGTTTGCGCCACCGGTACGCGACGCGGCATGGCTGCGCGTGGCGCTCACATTTGCCGAAATCGTCGGAAACAATCCGGCTCGCGCCGAATTGGCAACCGCCGTCGCCTGACGATATCTGGCTTCGGCGGCTTTAAGATTCTGGTTTGAAACATCGATCTGCTCGGCGAGCAAATTCAATTGCCGGTCGGCGAACACCTGCCACCATTTACCGCGAATCAAATCATCTTTCGGTTCGGCAATTTTCCAATCGCGTTGTTCCTTGTAGGCGGCGGGAATATCCATCGCGGGGCGCAGGTGGTCGGGGCCGATGGCACAGGCGGAGAGCAGCATCGAGACGAGGAGGGTCGCCACAAGTCTGCATATCAGTGTGTTCAAATGATGTGCAGTTGCGTCAAGGGCAAGTAGTTCCCTCCCCCGCGCAGGCGGGGGCCTAATATAGCAGAAAGCCCAAAAAATGGCCCCCGCCAGCCCGGGGGGACGGCAATTATTTTGAGCCATAAAAATGAGCGGGAACAGCGAAAATGTAATTAAAAA
>JANLQC010000438.1:0-3198 GCA_031367575.1 Betaproteobacteria bacterium
ATTCCATGAAGAAGCCGCGCCCGTCCTCGCTCGCATTCCACCACCAGCCGTTCTCCGGCACGAAGGCGGGTGTCACGCCATTTTGCGAACCGATGACATCATCGAAACGCACCAGCGCAATCGAACCGCCCGGCCAGATCAGGGTGCCGTTGCGGGCGTCGGTGAATGAGAGTGTGATCGACCCGGCAGTGGTCGGCGGCGAGGGGGCTTTGTAGGCACCCGTCAGCGTCTGACCGTTGGCGACCTGATACATCGTGCCGTTGAAGAGCGAGCCGTCGAGTGCATGCGGGCCGGGCGACACGATCCACGTCGCGTGGCCGCTGTCGTCGTACAAGTAGCCGGACATGAACAAATTATTTCCGCGTACCTCAATCCCAAAGCCGCGACCGCTTTCCGCCGGATTCCACCACCAGCCGGTCTGCGGCGCTTGCGGCTGACAGACCTGCGCGCCGGGTACCGTGACAACGTTGCGATGGACGCCATTGTTGAGCATCGCTGTGGAGGTCGTGCCGTAGCCGACGTAGAACACCGCTCCTTGAACAAGTGCGGTGCTCACATTATTGAGGACACTCACCGAGGCCCCCTGACTGCTGAGCACGCCGGTCAAGTAAGCCTGCATCGTCGCGGCGGTGACCGCGGTGAGTTGACCCGACGCGGTGAGTTGCGCGAGCACGCATGGCAGCGGGGTGGCCGTGGTGGCGGCAACAACGCTGCGCGCGACCGGGCCTTTGTGGTTGCTTAGTGCGTCGGCGCTGACGTTCGTGACCTTGTTGGCGGGTGCCAACGCAAAGACATAAACGCTGCCGGTGGTGCCAACGTCCTGTGGACGATATTGGATCGCGGCGGTCGCGTTAGCGACCGTCGGTGTGATGTTGCTCGTTACCACCATCGGGAAAACCGGGTTGTTCACGCTGACGATAACGGCCGTGGACGCGGAATAGAACGCGGCGTTGATGCTGCCGGGAAGCGTCGCCTTGGGATTCAAGTCGACCAGCGCCGCGAAACTGCCAAAGACATTGAAGTTGCGACCCGCAGTGATGGCGGATGCCGGTACTGTAAAGGTCATGAATTTTGTGCCGGGCACCGCCGAGGAAAATTGTCCGACTTCGCCGCTTCCCTCCACGCCGATGGCGATCCTGTCGTCCGGATGCGATCCGTAGGCGGTATAAACATTGGTCGTGATGGTAAGAGACTTGCCCGGATCGATGACATACTTCCCGTTGGACCAAGTGCCGCCGCTGAGTGTCAGAAGCGGCGCATTGGGGTAGGCGTCCCCGGTCAATTGCAACGGGACGCTGGTGCCATTCACGGTAAGCGTGTAGGTTCCATTGCCGAATTTTGAAACCAGGTCGCTTAGGGTGGGCGAACCCCAGTCGTTCGCGAACGGAGCACCGCTTTTCCAGGCACCTTCCGCCGTGTTATATGTCAGCTTGCCGCCGTTGTACCAAGAACCCAGCGCCGCAATATTCACCGGGCCGCTGAAAGTGGGCGCGGTGATCCCGCTGATATTTTGACCTTCGACATTGGCGGAGAATCCATAAGGCCCGCCGTAGGCTGGCCCCTGAGGCTGCGGATTGACTTTGACATCCGTGGCCGAGGTTTGCACATATTCGACATGTTTGCCGACCACCACAAACGAGATGCTTTGCGCGATCGACTCGTGCGCCGGCGCGAGGCATAGCGCCAGCACAAGACACAACGCGTAATTGAATTCGCCAGTGGAACGCGCATTCGGTGCAGGGAATATTGTCATTCTTGTACCCTTGAATGAGTTAATCAATTGGACGGAACCACATTGAATCGACGTCCGCGCCTGTTCTTGATTGGCCATTGCATTGGAACACAGATAGATCGCGGCAAGTAGGTTAATTCTGCGATTGTCAGTTGTGGCGGCGTGTTGTTATTTCGTTTACGTCCAATCTTTGAATCGCTGTCTCGTAATCGCGCGCTGCCTGCCGCCCGCCAAAGTCAACGTCGCATAAGTGAGATTAGTTGATGTTGCTGCGCGCGTCCCTACCTATAGAGGTGGGATTCCCGGTATTAGCCGCGAGACACAAAGACTGTTTCTGCGCTTGGAGCGAAACGGCGATTGGGAATGAAAATCGATCATCCGGGAACGGCAGGCGCAAAGCCTGAGACCTATGGCATGGGGGGGGTGTTACAATAGAACACACTCAAATCTGGAGGTTAGACGATGAGCACGACGTTGACCATCCGCATCGACGATGCGTTGGAGCGCGAACTCAAACGTGTCGCGGTGGCCACCCATCGCCCCAAAGGGGACATCGTGCGCGAGGCGCTGCGCCGCCAATTGGCGTTGGCGCGCTTTCGATCGGTGCGCGGGGAAGTGATGCGACTGGCCGAACAACGCGGCCTGCTGACGGACGAGGATGTGTTCAAGGCCGTTTCTTGAGAGTGTTTCTCGATACCAATGTGCTGGTCAGCGCGTTCGCGACGCGCGGGCTTTGCGCTGAACTGTATGAAAGATTGTTGACGGAACATGACGTTGTCATCGGCGAGCCGGTCGTCGCCGAAGTGCTCGACATCATGCGGCGCAAATTCCGTGCGGGAAAAGAGTTGCTTGCGAAAGTGGAAGCAGAATTGCAATTGCTGGAAATTGTTCCTGCCCAGCCGACCGCACCCAAACTGGCGATAAAAGACCGCGAAGATCCCTGGATCATTGCCTGTGCGCTGGCGGGCAAGGTCGATTGTTTTGTAACGGGTGACGCTGAATTACTTGGACTGGACAAGGTGAAAAACATGCCGTTGCTTTCACCGCGCGCATGCTGGGAATCGCTGCTGACGCACAATTGAACCAAGTGTCCGGAAAACTTCATCGCGTCCGCCATCAGACGGTCATCGATCACAATATTGGTTCGCACATACACCTCCGAATTTGTATTGTAATTTGTAAGGCGCGCGCGGCCGAGTTGTCGCGAGCGCGAAGTACAGCCACTGACGGGCATTACGGGGCGAAATGCCGTGAAGAACCGCGCCGGTGCTTGTGTTTGTGCCTCCTCGATGCCAAACAAATTGCACTGCACTAAATGGGCAATAAATAGAAGGTTTTCAAAACCGAAATCTGGTAATCGCCAATTGCCGTCCCCCCGGCAAGGTCAAGGTCGCATTGGCCGCATCCTGAAACAGAATCGACACCGGCCCCACATTGCTGTTGATGATGGTCGCCGGCTTGTACGG
>JANLQC010000455.1:0-3623 GCA_031367575.1 Betaproteobacteria bacterium
CAAGCAGAGTGCGCATGTCCGAATAGTGCTCAACGGCGACTTCTGGCTTCTTGGCGGGCTTGCGTCGCTTTGCAGGAAATACCCAACGCCTGCGCCGCTCGTTCTTTTCGGCGAGTGATAGTGCATGGCGCGCTACTAGAATTTTGTAGGCACCATCCGCAAGCGGCAGCATGTGGTTTTCGCGATTCTTGGTGTCGTGAAAAAAAGCACGCCGATTCGCCAAGTCTATGTACGAGCATTCAATAGCTTCGCTATCAGAAATCATATCGCGCCAAACCAACGGTAGCCCTTCCATTCGCCTTGTTCCCCAAAGCGTGGTGAGGATGAGGTAATCGCAACCCGTCCGATTCGCCTCTCTGCGTTTGTGCAAGGCATCAAACCATTTGCCGAGCATGTCATCACTCAATGGATTTCGTACGCCTCTGGCTTCGTAATCCTTCTCAAGCTTCTTGCGGTCGCGGAACATCCGCTTTTCTTTGAGTATCCTGAATGGGTTGTAGCTCAATGTTGCGCCGCGCCTCTGTGCAAGTGCGTTGCTCCCTTCGGCGATGATTGCCGCATTGGTTGCTGCAATTGCCCATCTGAATGTTTGCTCTGCTGCCGTGCGGGTCTTTGAAGCAAGCTCCTGAAACCTGCCAATAATTTCATCGCTGGTCAGCTCGTTGATGGGACGCATCTGCCAACCTTCCAACCGATCCAGCGCTTTATCAAGAACCGTCAGCGTATTCTTGGTCGCTGGAGTTGCGCGAGTCGTTAAGTCTCTGCGGTAGTCTGCGAACGCCTTCCCAAGCGTTATTTCTGCATCTGCCAATTGTCTTGCCAGCACATTTGGGTTCTGACCGGTCTCCATGATGCTTTGGACTTTCTTGCGAGCCGCCTCTCGTGCATCGTCAATCGTGTTGAAGTCGCTGACATTTCCAACCTTGGCTTTTCGGACTTGATTGTTGCTCCCCGATTTTTCGCCAGTTGCGGTGTGGCTCCGTTTCACACGGCGTTGGATAATGTATGTTTTCTTTGTGCGTCCGACCTTCACGCCAAAGCCAACAGGGGAATCGCGATGATTATCGAAAACTATGTAGGGTTCCTGTTTGGGATTCGGTACGAACTCCACTTTGCCGCCGGCGACAATGGCGGGGCGAGAATCAATCGAAAGACGGTTCAGAACGATCGTCTGGCTAAGTGTCATTTTCATGGCAGGATGCCCTTGTGAATGAAATCGGAAAATCAGCGTGTAGCCCAGCCTGCACAGGTAAGCAAGAATCTACTGTTAGGCTACATATAGGCTACATTATAATGGCATTACTTGGCATCACTTGGCATCACAGAGAAGTCACTATTTTGAATAAAAACAATGACATTAGCGACATTGAGAGGAGAGTGGAAAACCATACTCCAATGATGCAGCAATACCTGCGCATTAAATCGGAATATCCCGACACATTGGTGCTGTATCGCATGGGCGATTTTTACGAGCTGTTTTTCGATGACGCCGTGAAAGCCGCGAAGTTGCTCGATATCACTCTCACCACGCGCGGCCAATCGGCGGGCACGCCGATCAAGATGGCGGGCGTTCCGTATCACGCGATCGAATCGTATCTGGCAAAGCTGGTAAAGGCGGGCGAATCGGCGGCGATCTGCGAGCAGATTGGTGAAGTCACCAACAAAGGGCCGGTTGAGCGCGCAGTGGTGCGCGTGATTACACCGGGCACGCTGACCGATAGCGCGCTGCTACCCGATGCGCGCGACGTGTTGATCGCGGCGGCGTTTGTGCAGGGCGCGCAACTTGGGTTGGCGACCTTGTCGCTTTCGGGCGGACGCTTTCGTGTGCTTGAGACCAGCGTCTCACAGTTTCGTGCCGAGATCGAACGCCTGCAACCTTCGGAATTGATTTTGCCAGACGGTGCCACATTGAGCGCGAGCGGCATTGCCACGCGCCGCATGGCGGACTGGCAATTCGATCGCGAGTCCGCGACCAAATTACTCGCACGCCAATTCAATACCGCCGATCTCAAGGGCTTTGGTTGCGATGACATGCCGCTTGCCATCGCCGCGGCCGGCGCGCTCCTGCAATACGTGCAGCAAACACAGCGCAGCGCCTTGCCACATCTCACCGGATTATCGGTGGAACGCAGCGATGATTTTGTGCGCATGGATGCGGCAACTAGGCGCAATCTGGAAATTTCCGAGACCATCAATCGCGAAAATTCACCAACGCTGTTTTCGCTGTTGAACACAACGGTGACGAGCATGGGTGCCCGCATGTTGCGCGATTGGTTGTCGCAACCGTTGCGCGACCGCGACGCAATTGGCGCGCGCTTGGATGCGAGTCACGCGTTGCAAAATGCGTTGCAAAATGCGCTGCCCGCGATTCACGGCGTGTTGGCCGATTGGTCGGATATTGAACGCATCGTCACGCGTGTTGCATTGAAGACAGCGCGGCCGCGGGATCTTTCCGCATTGCGCGCCGCACTCGGCAGTGCGCCAAAACTGCATCAGCACATTTCAGGATTGCAGAGTCAAGCACTGGTGCGCCTTTCCGGCCACTTATGCCCGGAGAGCCGCATCCATGCTGGACTTTCAGATGCGCTGCGCGATGAACCGGCCACCATGATCCGCGATGGCGGCGTGATTCGCGATGGCTTCGATGCCGAACTGGATGAATTGCGCGGGTTGCAAAGCAACGCCAGCGTTTACTTGCTGGATCTGGAAAAACGTGAACGCGAGCGCACTGGTATCAATAATCTTCGCGTGGAATATAACCGTGTCCATGGCTTCTACATTGAAGTCACGCAGGGACAACTCGCCAAGGTGCCGGATGATTATCGCCGCCGCCAGACATTGAAAAACGCCGAGCGTTACATCACGCCGGAATTGAAAGTGTTTGAAGACAAGGCGCTGTCCGCGGGCGAGCGGTCCCTCGCGCGCGAAAAATATTTGTACGATGCGCTGCTCAATCAATTGTTGCCCGATGTACCGGCGCTGCACGCATTGGCGCGCGCGGCGGCCGAGCTGGATGTGCTGTGCGCGAATGCGCTGAACGCCAGGCGATTCAACCTCACCGCGCCGGTGTTTGTGGATGATGATCGCATTTCGATTCACGGTGGCCGCCATCTGGTGGTGGAAAGTCAGGTCGAGAGTTTCATTGCCAACGATTGCGAATTATCTCGCTCACGGCAATTGCTGCTCATCACCGGACCAAACATGGGCGGCAAATCGACCTACATGCGGCAGGTCGCGCAGATTGTGTTGCTCGCGCATACCGGCTCGTTCGTGCCTGCGGCTCATGCCGAAATTGGCCGCATCGATCAAATCATGACGCGCATCGGCGCCAGCGATGATTTGGCCGGCGGGCGTTCGACGTTCATGGTGGAAATGACCGAAGCGGCATCGATACTCAACAACGCGAGCCATCAGAGTCTGGTGTTGATCGATGAAATCGGGCGCGGCACCTCGGCCTTCGATGGACTGGCACTCGCTTACGCGATTGCGCGCCATCTGGCGGAAACGTCGCGTTGCTACACGCTGTTTGCCACACACTATTTCGAGTTGACGCATTTGAATGCCGAGTTGCCGAATTTGGCCAATGTGCATTTGGACGCGGTCGAGATGAAAGACAAAATTGT
>JANLQC010000501.1:0-2918 GCA_031367575.1 Betaproteobacteria bacterium
TGATGTGCCATGTCGTTGTAGAAACACCGGTGCGACTCACCGATCAGCAAAAGGAACTGCTGCGCGAACTCGAAGAAATAAACAAGAAGGATGGCGACCGCCACAATCCGCGCGCAAAAAGCTTCATGGACAAGGTCAAGAATTTTTTCGCGGGCTAATCCCTTGTCAGCCGCCGCGCCGTGACCAGATTGGCATGATCAATTTTCGCCCTTGTCTAAATCGGGCGAAATTGTCTAAATCGGGCGAAACTTTTTTGATCGGAATAGAATCTCTCGAGCGCCTTCCGTCTTCCGCCTTGCATCTTGGGCGCGCGGAGGCGAGCGACAGTGTTGTGCCTGCCACATTGCAATAGTTGCCCGGGGAGATTGCGATCATGAAATATATTCTGCAAGTTGTCTGGTCGTTCCTGATTCTTGGGTTTACATTTTCAGGGGCGGCGAACGCGCAGGGCGTGACAGCGAACACAATAATCATCGGCCAATCGGCGGCGCAATCCGGCCCGGCGCAGGAACTCGGCAAGGAAATGAAATCCGGGGCCGAAGCCTATTTCGACGCCATTCACAAAGCCGGTGGCGTCAACGGGCGCAAGATCAAACTGGTCTCGCTGGATGACGGCTACGAGCCCGACAAAGCCGCCGCCAACACCAAGAAATTGATCAACGAAGAAAAAGTACTCGCCCTGTTCGGCTATGTCGGCACGCCCACGTCCAACGCGGCACTGCCGATCTTCACCGAGGCAAAAGTCCCGTTCGTTGGCGCCTTTACCGGGGCGCAAAGCCTGCGCGAACCTTTTAACCGCTACATTTTCAATGTGCGCGCGAGCTACTTCGATGAAACGGAGGAAATCGTTGGTCACCTCGCGCGGCAGGGAATCAAAAAGATCGCGGTGTTCTACCAAAACGACGCGTATGGAAAGGCGGGCCTTGCCGGCGTCGAGCGCGCGATGAAAAAACGCATGCTGGACATTGTTGCCACCGCCACCGTCGAGCGCAACACGGTCGATGTCGCCGCCGCCGTTGCCACGCTGTCGAAATCCAGTGCCAACGCGATCATCATGATCAGTGCCTACAAGAGTTGTGCGGCTTTCATCAAAGCGACGAAATCAACTGGCAGCCTGCAACAATTCTGGAACGTGAGTTTCGTCGGTTCCAAGGCGCTTTCCAAAGAGTTGGGCGAAGGCGGGCGCGGCGTTCAAATTTCACAGGTCATGCCGTTTCCCTGGTCCGCGTCGCTGCCGGTTGTACACGATTATCAAAATCACATTGGTGGGCCGGATAATTATTCATTTACCTCGCTGGAAGGCTACATTGCGGCAAAGATACTGGTCGAAGGCCTCAAGCGTGCCGGAAAGAATCCGACGCGCGAATCGCTGGTCGACGGGCTCGCCAGCATGGGCAAATTTGATTTGGGCGGTTTCACGGTCAACTATTCGCCTGCCCACCATAATGGATCGACGTTTGTCGACCTGACCATTATTTCAAAAGGCGGCGCGTTCAAACGCTAAACCGGTTTTCCCCTCAGGGAAGAGAACGCCGACCATCAGCGGCGTGATCGCACGCAGATTTCGACCTAAAATGGCGATTGTTCAAAACGCCAGTGCTGACCCGAGCCATTTGGTTGCCCGCCTTGAATGCCCCTCATTGAATATTCAGGAGTCTCGAATGCATTTTGCCTTTACCGGATTGGTGAAGCGGCTCGCTCGCGTCGTAGGCGCATTCGGCTATGTGTTCGTGACGGCCACCATGACTCCCGCCTCAGCGCAGGGGGCGGGGGCGGGGGCGGGGGCGGGAGCGGCTGGCGACATCGTTATTGGCCAGTCTGCAGCACTTAGCGGGCCGGCTGACGAAATCGGCAAGGAAATGAAAGCCGGTGCGGAGGCCTGTTTCAATGCCGTCAATTTGGCCGGTGGCGTGAATGGCCGCAAAATAAGGCTGGTTTCACTCGATGACGCAGGCGAGCCGGAACGCGCCAAAGCCAATATGCAAAAGCTGGCGGGAGACGAAAACGCGCTGGCGCTTTTTGGCGCGACGGGTGAACACACCATTAAAGCGATGCTGCCGCTGGTCGACAAATTTAAAATCCCCTTCGTCGCGGCGGCAAGCGGGGAAGAAAATTTGCGCGAGCCGTTCAATCGCTACATTTTCAATATTCGCGCGAGCTATGCCGATGAAACCGAGCGCGGCATCGACCAGTTGGTGCGGCGTAGTGCCAGCAAGATTGCGTTGTTCTATCAAAATGATCCGTTTGGCCGGGCCGGACTGGCGGGTGTGGACAAGGCAATGCGCTCGCGAAAAATCGGTATTCTCATCTTCGGCAGCGTAGACCGGAATTCGCTCAATGTTGCCTCGGCCGCGCAGTCAATCAACAAAGCCGGCCCGCAGGCGGTGGTGATCGCAACCGGCGCGCGCACGGCGGCGGCATTCATCCGGGAAATGAAAAAACTCGGTTCAAACGCGCAATTTTTCGTCTTGAGTTCAGCGGGTGCCAAAACGCTTGCGGGCGAACTGGGTGAAGATGGGCGTGGCGTGGCGGTCTCGCAAGTGGTACCGCTGCCCACCACCGAAGGCGAGCCGCTCGGTCGCGAGTATATCAAGCAAATCGGTGGCGTCAAAAACGCAAGTTTTGCCTCGCTTGAGGGCTACATTGGCGCGCGCGTGTTGGTTGAGGGATTGAAGAAAGCCGGCAAATCCCCTACCCGCGAATCGTTGGTCGATGCAATGGAGCGCCTCGGCACGATTGACCTCGCGGGATATAAAGTGAAATTCGCGCCGGGCAACCACAATGGATCAAATATGGTGGAATTGACCGTGATCGGCGCGCAGGGCTTGTATCGGCGCTAGTGTCTCGACATACAAATAGCGCTGCAAATAAAACCCATTCAAACTTACACGGCGAGGTCGTACGCCTGTTTCATCCAG
>JANLQC010000514.1:0-2572 GCA_031367575.1 Betaproteobacteria bacterium
AGTGGCTGCGAAGTTTGGCAACAGGATTTTTTCAAGCTCGAATTGCCCGCTGAAAATTTCGATGGCATATTCGCCAATGCGTCGCTGTTTCATGTTCCCTCTCAGGAGCTACCAAAGGTGTTGCGCGCGCTGCATGCAACACTTAAGCCGCGCGGCGTGCTGTTCGCCTCCAACCCGAGAGGAGAAAATACCGAGGGCTGGAACCGTGGCCGCTATGGCGCTTACCACGATCTGGAACGCTGGCGCGAGCACCTCAGTGCCGCCGGTTTCAGCGAGCTCGAACATTATTTCCGTCCGCCCGGGTTGCCGCGCGATCAACAGCCGTGGCTCGCCAGCGTTTGGCGCAAGTAACCGGAACACAGCGCGTCAATGAAACTTGAGCAAATACTTTTCAGTCAGGGATTCGGCGCACGCAAGCGGTGCCGATTGCTGATACAGCGCGGCGCAGTGGCAATCGGCGGCATCGCCTGTCTGGATGCGCAGGCCGAATGGAATATTGCACCCGGTGCGGATGGCAACGCGTTCGAGTTTTTCGTTGAGGGCGCAGTGTGGCAATACCATGCGAGCGCCTATTTGTGTTTGCATAAACCGGCCGGCTTCGAGTGTTCGCAAAAACCCAAATCGCATCCGAGCGTGTACACGCTGTTGCCGGCACCATTGCGCATGCGCGATGTGCAGGCGGTCGGGCGGCTCGATTGGGACACGAGCGGCATGCTGCTGTTTTCCGACGACGGACAATTCATTCACCGCATGACCTCGCCGAAACACGAGGTGCCGAAAATTTACGAGGTGCTCGCAAGCGATGACATCACCGAGGAGCAAATCGCGCGTTTGATTGCGGGCGTGGTGCTCGATGACAGCCCCGACGCGGTGAAAGTGCTCGCCTGTATCCGAACCGCCGCATGCGAAATGCGTCTCACCTTGACGGCCGGAAAATACCATCAGGTCAAGCGCATGCTGGCCGCCGTGGGCAACCATGTCGAGGCGTTGCACCGCAGCCAGATTGGCCACATGCCAATGCCGGCCGATTTATTGCCGGGGCAATGGCGTTGGCTTGATGCGCGCGAGTTGGCGTTGGTCAGTCGTGGCGCGGAAATGGATAGGTAGGATGGTTATCGCCACGCGCCACCCGCTCTGCATTTATCTGATCATGAACTGGTAGGCTCAAGCATGCGCGCGCCTTTCCAGCCATTTCTGCCCGGATCACCGCACCAGTCCTTGTGTTTCAAACTTTCAGTGTTTGCCAATGAAAACTCTCTCAAACGCCTTCAACCTCGCCACCGCAGTCGCACTCGCCGGCTGGTGCGCGTTGTTCGGCTATCCCTGGTGGCCGCAAACGGCGCGTGCGTTGGCATCGCGCACGGTTGGCTCATTGGCGTGTTGTTGCTCACGCTCATGTTTGGCCCGGCGGGGTTGTTGCTGTATTTCGCATTGCGATTTGCGATGGCCCCGGGCGTCTGGATGATTGCGATCTGAAGGCGTCGCTTGGTCGCGATGGCAACTATCGCGGCAGCGTAAGTGTAAGTGTCTGCGTCTGCGTTTCCGCTGCAATCACGTCACCAATCACGTCGGCCAGATTCACCGCCTGCGCGCGATCATCGAGTTCAACCACCACCAGATAACCGCGATCGATTCCACCTGCGGTGAATGCCTTGGCGAGCGTCAGTTGGTCGCTATGCATCAGGCGGCCATCGGATTTTGACCAAAACTCCATCGCCACCAGACAACCCGCCGAGGGCGTGCCGGGATAGTAAGACTGGTTGCGGTAGTACTCGGGGTTGATGGTGGAGCCGTGCAGCAGCATGTCGTCGCGCCCGGCGAGGCCCGCGTGCCACGCCTCCTTGAACGGGAAATAACGCCGCCATGAAAGTGGCAGAAAACTTTCATAGCGCGCCACACTCCATTCACCTTCGATGTTGGCGTGTTCGTATTCAGCGAGGGTCGCTTCCTTCGGAATCTTCGAGTGCAGGTACGGCGTCGGACCGATCCACGGATTGGTCGCGGTACCGGCACCGACAATGGTGAAAAGCCCCTGCGGCGTGTTGCCGTTGGTAATGGTGCCCGGCAGGTTCGATAGCGCCAGCGCCAGATGCGCGATCGTGAAATAGCTGCCTGCCGTGTCGCGCACAAAGCGTCCGTCCGCGCCGCGCACCATCGCAAGGCCGGGGTACCTGCGGTCGGGACGCTGAAAGCTGAAGATCACCGGCAGGCCGGGCCGGAACGGCGCAGCAAGTAAATCAATCAGTGGCGGACGCGTGCGGCGCTCACTGACGGTATCGGTGGTCAGCGCGTGTTCAAGCGCGACAAGCCGGCCCTCGTTGATCCAATCGGGAAATTTTGCGACGAGTTTTGCGACGAGTGTTGCGACGAGTGTTGTGCGCAACATCGCGCGCGTCTCCACTGAATCCTGCGCTTTCAACATCGTATAGGCGGCAATGGCGAATTCGCGCGGCGTGTTGATGCGATCAAGCAGCGGCCAAATTGCCGGCACGGATTCGCGCGCGTACATCGTGTACGCGGCCGACAACACGGCGCGCTGAAAATCTACCGGTTTGGCGTCGATTCCCGCCAG
>JANLQC010000546.1:0-4004 GCA_031367575.1 Betaproteobacteria bacterium
AATACAAGGCACCTTCGCGCTGATTGCCCACCAGCAGGCGCGCACTGTCGGCGACGGCTTCATTGACGCGGGACTCAAACAAGCGCGCCGCAGTCTCATCGATCACCGTGCCCATGTCGTTTGCACCGTTAAGTGGATCGCCGAATTTCCACGCGCGGGTTTTTTCCACGACCATCTCGGTGAATCGCTCGCCAATTTTTTCATGCACCAATATCCGTTTGACGGCGGTGCAGCGTTGACCGGAATTCTTGTACGAACCCTGCACCGCCAGTGATGAGGCTTCGTCCAGATCGGCATCTTCCATCACGATAATTGGGTCGTTGCCGCCGAGCTCAAGCACGATGCGCCGATAGCCGGCCTTTGATGCAATGTATTTTCCGATCGACACGCCGCCTGTGAATGTCACCAAATCCACGTGCGCATTGGTGATGAGTTCGTCGGCGATTTCGCGCGGGTCACCGGTGACAATCGACAGCATTTCCGGTGGCAAGCCCGCCTCATAGAGCATGTCGGCGAGCAGCAGGGCGGAGAATGGGACTTTTTCCGAAGGCTTTAACACCATGCGATTGTTGGTCGCAATCGCGGGCACAATTTTGTGTGCGACCTGATTCATCGGGTGATTGAACGGCGTGATGGCGCTGATCACGCCCAGCAACGGATCGCGCTGGGTAAATACGCGGCGTTTCTTGCCGTGCGGTGTGAGATCGCAGGAAAAAATCTGGCCGTCATCTTTCAGAACTTCATTCGCGCCGAAGCCCAACACATCGGCTACCCGCCCGGCTTCGTACACGGCGTCCTTGATGCAAAGGCCGGATTCGGCGGTGATGACGGCGGCGATTTCAGCGGTGCGGCTCCTGACGATGGCGGCGGCGCGATTCAGGATGCTGGCGCGCTCGAAACGGGTGAGGCGAGGGCGATATGCTGCGGCGGTCGAAAAAGCGGCACGAACTTCGTCAATGGTCGCTTTCGGTACCGATCCGATGCATTGCCCGGTGTAAGGGTTGTTGATTTTGATGCTGCGATCCCCACCGCGATCCGCGCCGACGATCTTGCCACCGATGCGCATGCCTTCGCGCCGAAATTGTTCGCTATCCATGGTCATTTCCCCAGATTCAATGCCAGATCGAACGCATCAAAATTTCGCCAGCGCCGCGCTGGGTCGATGTTTGAAATGCGGCGATTCATGATCAACGGTACGCGCTGCTCGGATACGCCACCATGTGACCTGAGCGGCACCTCAAGCCCGGATAAATCGTGGCGCGCCGCCGCCGTGCCAATGACCGTGAAGCGTTCCGATACCACCACCAGATCGCCGATCCGATCCGGCGGCAACTCGAATTTTTGCGCCGCATCGGCCCGCAAATAAACCCCTTCCATGCCGCGCAATGCATTGATGCGATCACGGATGGCCACGACATCGACGCTCGCCGGAAAATAGACCGTGGCAAACGAACCCAACGCACCGTGATGCACGACATACGGGTCCGTTATCGGCAAAATCACCCGCGCAATTCCCGCGCCCAGCCATTGGTCGAGAACGTCTTGCAGGTAGATCACGTCAGGTGTCGCGTCCAGTTTGGTTTTGGCATTCATGCCGTGATCGGCTGTCAGGACAATGACGCAGCCGAGTTGATCGAGCTTGGCAAGGTAACCATCCATCATCTGATAAAAATCGTCGGCTTCCGGCGTGCCGGGAGCGTGTTTGTGCTGCACGTAATCGGTGGTGGATAGATACATCACATCCGGTTTTTTCGTTTTCATTAACGCAACACCGGCGGCAAAAACGAATTCAGACAGTGCGGCGCTATATACGTCCGGCACCGGCAAACCGACCAGCGTTAATACGTCGGCGATGCCGTTTTCGGCTTCAGTTACCTGATCCGCCTTTTCGGCCGAAAAACAAACGCCGCGCATTTTGTGGCCGAGCAATTTACGCAGCTTGTCTTTGGCAGTGACGACGGCAACCGATTTTCCCGCGTCGGCAAGTGCTGCCAGCAATGTTGGTGCGCGCAGCCATTTCGGATCGTTCATCATTACTTCGGTGCCGCTGGCAGTGTCAAATAGATAGTTGCCGCAAATGCCGTGAACCGATGGCGGCGCGCCGGTGACGATGGACAGGTTATTGGGGTTGGTAAAGCTCGGAATCACGCAATCGGCTTGCAACGCGGTGCCGTTGGCCAGCACCTTTTTCAACCACGGCACGCTTCCATGCGCCACCGCTTGCGCAATGTAATCGGGCTCACAGCCATCCACACATACCACCACGGTCGGTTGTGTCGGCAGTTGATATGAGCGGTTGTTGACGGTTGGCAATTCAAGGCCTCAGAGATTTGGAGCTGGATTTTGCAGCCGACGCGGATGCGGACAATGCCACATTCGACTGCCGACGCAGATTGTGTTCAATGGTGCGTGCCTTGCTATCCATGACATGCTCAAACATCGCCTTGCCGGCCGCGTCGGCATCACCCGAGGCGATCGCTTTCACAATCAATCGATGTTCGGACGCGGAAATCGGCATCAGCCAGCCGTCTTCCAGATTTAGCCGACGGAACAACGAAAGCTCCTTGATCAGCTTGCGGTAAATTTCCGTTAATTTGCTGTTGCCGGCCAATTCCACCAACCGATCATGGAACGTCAGATTCAGCAGGTGATAGTGATAGGCGTCCTTGTCCTTCACCGCTCTTTCCATCGCATCCACCATGCCGCGAATTTCTTTCAACTGTACTGCGCTGATGTTTTCTGCGAGTTTACGGCCGACCAATTCATCCATGACGGCGCGCAGATCAAAAATTTCCACCGCTTCTTCGACGGCGATATCGCGTACAAACACGCCGCGATTTTTGGTGATCTTGACGAGGCCGGCTTCTTCCAGCATGCGAAACGCTTCGCGCAATGGCCCGCGCGACACACCCAGTTTTGCCGCCAGCGTGAGTTCGGTCAGTTTCTCACCGGGGGCAAGCAATCCCGACAAAATCATCCGTTCCAGCTCGCCATGGACGACATTCACCAGCGAGCTGGTTTGCAGCAGTTCAATGGTCGGGTGGGGAACAATTTTGGCATTCAATTTACTGAGCATGGCGACAATTATGAACGCAACACCTGCAAATTGTCTACAATCGGCAAAAAACAATTGACATCGGAATCCCGGAATCGCTAGACTGACTTTCCAGTAAACGCCGGTACTTTTTTGTCGTATCGATTGTCCTGCTGGGCCGCAATGGTAATTTCAACTTACGCTGTCATCAACCCGTCACGCGGTTGTCGCATTGTTTTGCACTCCGGTTAAATCGAAAGGGATCTAACATGAAACACGCATGGAAAAAATCTGTTTTGGCGGGTGTGGCGTTATTGGCATTTGCCGCGTCGGCATGGGCGCAAAAAACCCAGTTACTGGTCTACACCGCGCTGGAAACCGACCAATTGAAGGCTTATGAACAAGGCTTCAACAAGGAGTATCCGGATATCGAAATCAAGTGGGTTCGTGACTCCACCGGCGTGGTCACCGCCAAGCTGCTGGCCGAGAAAGGCAATCCGCAAGCCGACGCCATCATGGGCGTGGCCGCATCCAGTCTCGCGCTATTGGATTCAAACGGCATGCTGCATCCCTATGCGCCGGCCAACCTTGCCGCCATCACCGCCAAATACCGCGACAAGAAAAATCCACCAGCCTGGTTTGGAATGGATGTGTGGGGCGCAACGATTTGTTTCAATACGGTCGAAGCGGCCAAGAAAAATCTTCCCAAGCCGGAAACCTGGAACGATCTGACCAAGGCGATTTACAAAGGACAAATCGTCATGCCAAATCCGTCATCTTCCGGAACCGGATTTTTTGATGTCACCGCGTGGCTGACGCTTTGGGGCGACGACAACGGCAAGGGCGGCGGCTGGAAATTCATGGATGCATTGCACGAAAATATCGCGCAATACACGCACTCGGGTTCCAAGCCCTGCACGCTCGCCGGCACCGGTGAATATTTGATGGGGATCTCGTTCGAGTATCGCGC
>JANLQC010000542.1:0-12494 GCA_031367575.1 Betaproteobacteria bacterium
GATATCCAGATGCCGCGCATGACGGGAATTGAAGTGGCGCGCGCCGTGTGTGGCCGC
Organism: Betaproteobacteria bacterium; assembly: GCA_031367575.1. Taxonomy (GTDB): domain Bacteria; phylum Pseudomonadota; class Gammaproteobacteria; order Burkholderiales; family Usitatibacteraceae; genus UKL13-2. Next base: position 58 of record JANLQC010000542.1, read on the forward strand.
GTGCATGTCGTGATGGCCACCGCCTTCGATCATCACGCCATCAACGCATTCGATGCAGGCGCTATCGATTACGTGCTGAAACCGTATCAACCGGCGCGGCTCGTTGCAACTTGCCAACGAATCAAGCAGCGTTTGGGAATCGTAGTCGGACGTCCGGTCGTAGAGCGACGGAAACCGTAGATCGCTATTTAGCGCGGTGCTCTTTTCACTAATGCCCTGAAAACCGCACCCACGCTAGAGTTTCGCCATTCGATAACGTCTAAAGCGGGACTACTTCATTGCCCATCTTCGATTGACGAAAATTGGATTCCCGCGTTCGCGGGAATGACAGGCCTTTAAATCTCGACCTGCGTCCCCAGTTCCACCACCCGATTGGTCGGTATCCGGAAGTAATCCGATGCCTTGGTGGCGAGGTGCGTCATCCACACGAACAGGTGTTCGCGCCACAGCGCCATGCCGCCTTTCGGGGTCGCGATCAGGGTTTCGCGATTGACGAAAAAACTGGTTTCCATCATGTCGAAGTCCATCGATTGCAGCTTGCAATCGTTGAGCATGACGGGAATATTCGGCGTTTCCTTGAAGCCGTAATGCGCGATGATGTTGTAGAAACCGTGACCCAGATTCTCGATCCAGATGTAATCTTCCTTGGGCACGCGCGGGATGTCTTCAATGACAATCGACAGCACCACCACGCGGCCATGCAACACTTTATTGTGCTTCAAGTTATGCAATAGCGAGTTCGGCACACCACTCGGATTCGCGGTCATGAAAATACCGGTGCCTTCGACGCGCGGCGTATCCGACATCGCCATTGAATCGACGAACAGTTTCATCGGCATCGCGCCGTCGTTGACTTTGCGGCGCACGATTTCGCGTCCGCGCCGCCAGGTGCTCATGATGGTGAACATCGCCACGCCGATCACCAGCGGGAACCAGCCGCCCTCGGCGATCTTGGTCATGGTCGCGGTGAGGAACATGAAGTCGTTGGCGAGAATTCCCGCAATCAGCACGCCTGCGAACCAGCGGTTCCACTTCCAGATGTAGATCATCACCACCCACAGCAACAAGGTGTCGATGGTCATCGTCAGCATCACCGCGATACCGTATGCCGCCGCGAGATTGGTGGAGTTCTTGAAGATCAGTACCAGCGCAATAATGCCGAACAGGAGCCCCCAATTGACGAACGGGACGTAAATCTGGCCGGCTTCTTTTTCATTGGTGTATTCGATATTGAAGCGCGGCAAATAGCCCAGCAAAATCGCCTGCTTGGTGAGGCTGAACGCACCGGAAATGACCGCTTGGGAAGCGATGATGGCGGCCGCCGTGGCAAGCACGATCATCGGAATCAGCGCCCAGCTTGGCGCCATCAGATACAGCGGGTTTTTGATCGTCTCTGGATCCGCGAGAATCAGCGCGCCTTGCCCGAAATAATTCAGCAGCAGCGCCGGCCATACCAGTGAAAACCAGGCGAGCCGAATCGGCTCGCGGCCGAAGTGCCCCATGTCCGCGTAAAGTGCCTCGCCGCCGGTCACGCACAACACCACGGCACCGAGTGTTAACCACGCAGCGACTTTGTGGTCAATGAAAAACTGCCAGCTATACCACGGGTTGATGGCGGCGAGAATCATCGGGTTGTCGGCAATTTGCACTACACCCAACACGGCCAACACCACGAACCACAGCACCATCGTCGGACCAAAGTAGCGGCCAACCGCCGCCGTGCCGTGGCGCTGGATGGCGAACAATCCGACCATGATGCCGATCGATATCGGCATCACAAATTTCTCAAACGCGGGCGTGACAATTTGCAGCCCTTCGACAGCGGAGAGTACCGTCATCGCCGGCGTGATGATCGCGTCGCCATAAAACATTGACGCACCAAACATGCCGAGTGCGACTACCCACCAATGGCGCCGCGTACCTTTGCGAAAGCAGCGTTGCGCCAGCGCCGTCAGCGCAAGAATGCCGCCCTCGCCTTTGTTGTCGGCGCGCATCATGAACGCCAGATATTTGACCGACACCAGCGCCGTCATTGCCCAGAACATGACCGAGAGAATGCCAAACACGGTTGCTTCGGAAAGCGGAATGCCGTGGCTGGGATGAAACGATTCCTTGAACGCGTACAGCGGGCTGGTGCCGATATCGCCGAACACCACACCGACCGCGCCAATGGTGAGCGCGCCGAGTTTGTGGTTGTGGTTGTCCATGTGGGTGGTTGCCAATTCCGGCGCGCGAAAAAATTCGCGGCAGGGTGGGCGCGGGAAGCGCGTTTGGCGGAAATTTGTCTGAGGTCGCTAGAGGCGGAAAAGGCTAAATTATGTTTTGACGGCGGCGAACACAAATCCGCCTTTGTTGGCTGGCGCGAAGCATAACCCTAATTTTGTTGCGCCGCAATGTAACGCCACGCATTGCACATAACCATCTGTTTTTTAAACGTTTAATTGACGGGATGACAATCAGATCGGCCTCGATCTATGCGTTCAATGCGTGGCGCTAACGGCTATTCTTCAAACTTTCGACATCCACCTGCGACGCCTGTTTTCGCAATTTCGTCTCGAAGGTGTTGAGCGATTCCGCGGTGACGCGGTAGCGCGCGTCGTCATGGCAGGCGGCGTTGAGAAGCTGCCGATTGATCGTCGGATTGAAGTGATAAATATCGGTATAGAGGTCAAGATTCCGGGTGATGTCGCTGTCCCATTGCATATCGAAAATTCGCACATTGCGGCGCGCACCGATGCGCTCGAATACATGGCGTTTGAATGCGAGCGAAACATCCAATTGCCCGCGCTGGGCAAAATCAGCCCACACCACAATTGAATACGGCGGAAAGACAATATTGAATTCGGTGCCGGGATATTGTTCAATTAGCGCGGCGATGTTGGTGTCGAAACTCGCGCGCATGCGCTCGATGGTTCGCGGGCCTTGTTGGTAGCGCCGGTTGATATTGGCCGGATCAATGTCCTTCAGCATACGCTCGCGCGAAAACGCGACTTCGTGATCCCAACTCCACGCGCGGTTCGCGTCCACCGAATAATTTCCAACTCGCACGCCGCGCAATATCGACATTGAACGCATCGACACGCTGCCATTGAGCAGATAGCGAAAGTCGTTGAAGACATCGTCGTCATACAGATAGAGCGGCAACGGATCGGGGATTTCAGGCAGGCTCGAATCAATCGGCGGCGCGAAAGAATTGTAGTCCAGCGACATCACCACCCGCGTTGGTGCGCGATGCCGCAGCGCGACTTCAAGAATCTTGCGCTGCTCAAATGCCGCCATCGCGGAAGTGGCGAGGTTGATTGATTTCACCTCGCATAACCGGTTCACGTCGGGCAAGTTGAAATTTTCCATCAGCGATGACCCGGTGATGACGAAATTGTAGTCGGCATTCTTGGCGAGCCCCGGATTGATATAGCGTTGCAACGCGCGCGGAAATCGCATCTGATCGGCGGCGGCGAGGCGGTATTGCTGGAACGGATCGATCCTCCAATTCAACCACGCGACTGCCGCCAGCATCAATGCACTGAGCGCGAGCGTGCAGACAATAAACGTGATCGGGCGTCTGGATGAACTGTTCATGTTCATCAAAAATTGAAGTAGAGAAATTGCGTGACCTGGCCCAGGGTCAATGTGCCGAACGTCAGCAACAGCGCCGCAAAAACGCATTCGCGCGTCGACGCGGAAAAACGGCCGGTAAGACGGTCGCTGTTGAAGGGAATCAACGTCAGGCACGCGGCAAGGATCAACATCACGCCAACTCCCGGTGCGGCGTCCGGCAAACCAATCGCCACTTTTATCGGCCACCCACTGGTTTGCAGCGCAGACCAGTGGGCCATTGATGGTGCAAGCTTACCCAGCATCCGCCACGCATCGTCCATCGACGGCGCGCGGAAAAACACCCAGGTGAGGTGAACAAACAAAAACGTCAACGCCAGCGCGAGCCACCGATAGAGCCGAATCCCGGTGCGCTGCCACAGGCGAAAAATCACCAGCGCAACACCGTGCAGCCCGCCCCAGACAATGAACGTCCAGCCGGCCCCATGCCACAGGCCGCCGAGCAAAAATGTGGCCATCACGTTGGCCGCGATGCGAAACTCGCGCGCGCGATTGCCGCCCAGCGGACGGTAAAGATAATCGCGCAGAAATCGCGACAGCGTCATGTGCCAGCGCCGCCAGAAATCCTGGATATCGGTGGCAAGGTACGGTGAATTGAAATTGACCGGCAAGCGGATATTGAACATCAGCGCCGCGCCTAGCGCCATGTCGGTGTAACCGGAAAAATCGAAATAAATCTGAAACGTGTAGGCAAGTGTCGCGGCCCAGGCGTCGCTGAAACCGAGTGTGTCAATGTTGCCATAGCCGGCCGTCGCGCTCACCCCGAGCGGATCGGCGATCAGCACTTTTTTGCCGAATCCGAGTGCCAGCAGGAACAGCCCGCGCGCGAAATTATCCGCGTTGAAATGGCGTTTGGCCGCATCCGCGAACTGCGGCATCATTTCCTTGTGATGAATGATCGGCCCGGCCAGCAGGTGCGGAAAAAACGTCACAAACAGCGCGTAATAAAGCGGATTGGTCTCGCGCACGTCACCGCGCGCGGTATCGACCAGATACGCAATCTGCGTGAACGTAAAAAAGCTGATGCCCAACGGCAACGCGATGACCGGAATGTCGATTCGCGCGCCCGACAGATCGACAAATATGCCGACCGCGAAATGGGTGTATTTGAAGGCACCGAGCAGCAGCAGATTGCCCGCGATAGCGAACCACAACCAATGCTGTTTGCGATTTTGCGACCAAATGATCCGCCGTCCCGCCCAGAAATTGAACGCCATGCTGCCGAGCACCACCGGCAGGTGCCACGGGTTCCACCAGGCGTAGAACACCAGTGACGCTGCGACCAGCCACGCGAGTGCCAGATTTGAGGATCGCCGCAACGCAAAATAGCCGGCGAGCGTGAGCGGCAGGAATACGAACAGGTAACCGTAACTGTTGAAAAGCATGCGCCATTTTCGGGGCAGTACAGGGTGGAGTCAACGAGGAATTCGCGAAGCGCCGCCAGCGCGTATCATCTTGGCTTCCGCCATGCCCCACATGCCTGCCATCGCCAAATGAATGTTTTGAACATACTCGCGCGCGCCCGATGCATTGCCTTTTTTGGGGCGCTTGCTGTTTCTGCGTTAGCGGCAGTTGCGGTGTCGGCTGCCGAGCCACCGCGCTATCAATTGCCGCCGCAAGCATTGATCGATATGGTTGATGCGCCGCAGATTCCGCAAACCCAGTTGTCGCCGAATCGCGAATGGCTGATGTTGCTCGAACGCTCGCCGCTGCCCTCGGTCGCCGATCTTGCGCAGCCGGAATTGCGACTGGCCGGTTTGCGCATCAATCCGCGCAACTTTGATCAAAGCCGCAACGCGCAGACCATTGCGATCAAGTTGGTCAAGATTGCCGATCGCAGTGAAAAAGTTGTCAGCGGCTTGCCGGCAAGTGCGCGCATCGGCGACGCCATCTGGTCGCCGGACGCGAAGCGCATCGCCTTCACACTGGTGCGCGAATCCGCCATTGAACTGATGGTCGCAGAGGTCGGCAACGGCATGTTTGCGAAGCGGATCACGGATCGAAACCTCAATGGCGTGATGGGCCGCCCGATGGTGTGGCACAGCGACTCAAAATCGCTGGTTGTCAATTTGCTCCCCGTCGGGCGTGGCGGTGCGCCCAAATTCTCGGCGGTCTGGTCGGGTCCGTCGGTTCAGGAAAGCCTGGGCAAACGCAACGCGGTTCGCACCTATCAGGATTTGCTGCGCTCGCGGCACGATGAGGCACTGTTTGAGTACTACGCAACCAGCGAACTCGCCAATGTGTCGCTCGATGGCATGGTGACGCCGTTGGCAAGCGGCCTGATCCGTGCGTTTCAACCTTCACCCGATGGTGAATACGTGCTGGTGCAAACGGTTCGCCGTCCCTACTCCTACACGGTGCCGATTTCACAATTTCCGCTGCGCACGGAAATTCGCGATGCGCGCGAAATCGATGCCGGACGCAGCGTTAAAGTGCTGTCCGAATTGGCGCTCACGGAAGACGACGAGTCTGACTCCGACGCGGTGCGCAAGGGGCCGCGCCAATATGTCTGGCGTGGCGATGCGGCGGCCACCATCACCTGGGTGCAGCCGATTGACGGCCGCCGCAATGGTTTGGGTGACCAGCTGTTTGCAATGGCGGCACCATTCGAGTCTGAGCCGCAATTGCTGGCGCGGATGGATCTGCGTTTTCAGACCGTGTACTGGGGCCGTGACGACGTCGCAATCCTGGTGGAAGCCGCACGCAAAACGCGCCGCACGCTTGGGTGGCGGATTTTCCCCGGCGACGCCGCACGCACGCCAGTGAAACTGTTTGACCGATTGACGGAAGACCGTTATGGCGATCCGGGCGTGCCATTGACCGAAGCCAATTCCTTCGGTGCGCGGGTGCTGAATTTCACGCCCGACGCCAAGGCGATTTATCTGATCGGCAACGGCGCGTCGCCGGAGGGCGACCGTCCGTTCATTGATCGCTTCGATCTCGACAGCCGCGAGACCAAGCGTTTGTATCGCTCCGAAGCGCCTTACTACGAAGTGCCGATGGCGTTGTTCGACGGCGACGGCAATTCGCGCCTGCTGATGCAGCGCGAAAGCATTACGGAGGCACCGAATGTTTTCCTGCGCGACTTGTCGAACGGCGCGCTGCAATACGTGACGCGATTTGCCAGTCCGCGCAATCCGATTGCGAACACCACCAAGGAAGTGATTCGCTACAAACGCCGCGATGGCGTCGAATTGTCCGCCACACTTTATTTGCCGGCCGGCCACAAAAAAAATGATGACGCGCCGCCGATGATCATGTGGGCGTACCCGCGTGAATTTCGCACCGTGGACGCGGCCGCACAGGTCTCGACTTCGCCATATCGATTTCTGCGGCCCAGTTTCAACGGTGCCTTGCCGTTTTTGACGTTGGGCTATGCGGTGCTCGACAATCCGCAAATGCCGATCATTGGCGATGTTGGTAACAGCGGCACCAGCGGCAAAGAACCCAACGACACATTCCTGCCGCAACTGATCGCGAGCGCGGAAGCGGCGGTCGATGAAGTGGTGCGGCGCGGGGTGGCGGATCGCAACAGGATTGCCATCGGCGGGCATTCCTACGGCGCCTTCATGGTCGCGAATCTGCTGGCACACACACGGTTGTTTGCGGCCGGCATTGCCGAAAGTGGTGCCTACAATCGAACGTTGACCCCGTTTGGTTTCCAGGCCGAAAACCGGACGTACTGGAAAGCGCGCGAGGTGTACAACCAAATGTCGCCGTTCAATTTCGCCGACCGCATCAAAGCGCCGCTGCTATTGATCCACGGCGAGGCGGATTCAGACGCTGGGACATTTCCCATGCAAAGCGAGCGTCTCTATCAGGCGATTCGCGGCTTGGGCGGCACCGCCCGTCTGGTGATGCTTCCCTATGAAGACCACGGCTATCGCGGGCGCGAATCGGTGTTGCACCGATTGTGGGAATCGCAACGCTGGCTGGATCGGTATGTGAAGAATGCGGGGAAAGCGGGAGCAAATTGAATCAGGAATTTCGGCGCCGCAGCTACGTGAGGCAGCCCCATGTGAATGGAAACACTATATTCGGCGCGCCTTTCAGCGGCATATTGGCTGGAAACGCGCACCAGTGCTCGTTATAGCCGATCAAAAAGCGTTGCCATTTCCACCTTTCCACCTTTCCACATTTCCACTTTATTTCCACCTTCAAGCCGGCGGTAACGCTGCCCCCGCCGGATGTTTATAGCGGTTGTATCCCCACAAATATTGGGTCGGTGCCATCGCAATCAGGCGCTCGATCATTGCATTGGTCTCGCGCGCGGCGAGGTGTTTATCGGCGGAAAACGCGGCCGTCATCGGCTCGATATGCACGTGATAACCGGCCCCTTTTGGCAGACGTTCGGCGAAAAAAAATAACACCACCGCGTTGGTCGATTGCGCGAGTCTGGGGAGCAGCGTCATCGTGTACGCGGGCCGGCCAAAAAAATCCGCCCAGACGCCGTCGCCACCTTCGGTGGGGGCGGGAACCTGATCCGGCAGGATCACGATATTGCCGCCGGATTTCAAGGTTTTCAGTAGCGTTCGCACCCCGCCCGCTCCAGCCGCCGCAGTATTGCCGCCGCCACGCACCCGGCCGCGTTGCATGATTGGCTCCATCCATGCCTGCTTGGGCGGTTGGTAGAGCGCGGTGACGGGAATGCGTTGCTCGAGATAGCGGCCCGCAATGTCATAGCAACCCAAATGCGGTGTGACAAAAATGATCGCGCGCTGATCAACTTTGGCCGCGTCGATGTGTTCCCAGCCGCTACAGGTACGCACCAAAGCGTACAGACGCGTCACCGGTGCGGTCCAGGCGATGGCGAGTTCGCTGATGCCCTTGCCCTGCTCGCCAATGGATGCATGAAGGAGACTCGTTGACGTCTCAATACCGGCGCGCTTCGCAAACAGCGCAAGATTCTCACGCGTCAAGCGCCGGTGCCGGGCGGACAGGCACCACGCGATCCAGCCCGCACCGATGCCGAACGCGTGATTGAGCCTCAGCGGCAACCTGCCAAGCAATCGAAACAGCAGCGTCATGACAGGCCGCAATCGCACCGTTCGGACATGAGAATTTGGGGCAAAAATACCTTTCTGTTAAAATTCATGGCTGCGCGGTTTTTTTAATTTGGCCAACGGGCCGAATTCCAATTTCAGCGTCTTCAGCGTTTTAAGCGCCTTAAGCGTCAATAGCAGCGTCACTTGCTGCGACTAATTTTTTGGGGAAACCAAATGACCGATTTTCTGTTCACATCCGAATCTGTTTCCGAAGGCCATCCGGACAAGGTTTCAGACCAGATTTCCGATGCCATTCTCGACGCGATTCTAGCGCAGGATCCGCGCTCCCGGGTCGCCGCTGAGACACTTTGCAATACCGGTCTGGTGGTGTTGGCGGGTGAGATCACCACCAACGCCAACATCGATTACATCGGTGTCACGCGCGATACCATCAAGCGCATCGGCTACGACAACACCGAATACGGCATCGATTACAAAGGTTGCGCGGTGATGGTTTGCTATGACAAGCAAAGCCCCGATATCGCGCAGGGTGTGGACACCGCACAGGACAACAATCTCGATCAGGGAGCGGGCGACCAGGGGCTGATGTTCGGCTACGCCTGCGATGAAACCAGCGTATTGATGCCGGCACCGATTTATTACGCGCACCGTTTGGTGCAGCGCCAATCCGAACTCAGGCGCGACGGCCGCATGCCGTGGCTGCGCCCGGATGCGAAGTCACAGGTGACGATGCGTTACGTCGATGGCAAGCCGCATTCGATCGATACCGTTGTACTCTCGACACAACACAGCCCGGAAATGTCCGACGGCAAATTGATGAAGCAATCCGCCATCGATGAAGTGATAGAGCAAATCATCAAGCCGGTGTTGCCCAAAGGGTGGCTCAAGAATACCCGTTACCTCGTGAACCCGACCGGTCGTTTCGTGATCGGCGGACCGCAAGGCGATTGCGGTCTCACCGGGCGCAAAATCATTGTGGACACCTACGGCGGTGCCTGTCCGCACGGCGGTGGCGCGTTCTCCGGCAAGGATCCCTCCAAGGTGGATCGTTCAGCCGCCTACGCCGCCCGATATGTGGCAAAGAATGTGGTCGCCGCCGGATTGGCGCGCCAGTGTCAGGTGCAGGTCGCTTATGCGATCGGTGTTGCCAAGCCGATGAACATCACCGTTTACACCGAAGGCACCGGCGTGATGTCGGATGAAAAATTGGCCGAGTTGGTGGGCCAGCATTTCGATTTGCGTCCGAAAGGCATTGTGCAGATGCTCGATTTATTGCGCCCGATTTACGCCAAGACCGCCGCATATGGCCACTTTGGCCGCGAAGAACCGGAATTCACGTGGGAGGCGACCGACAAGGTGGCCTTGCTGCGTGACGCGGCGGGTCTCAAGGGTGAGGCGAAAAGGGTGCTCGTCAGCGCCGAATAATAATCGTATAATTTCGGCTTCCGAGGGGCGCTGCGCGCGATTTCAATATCGACCAGGCTCGGAAAACGTATTCAAGCAATCCCGCAATCACATAACGGCGCCCACACTGCAAATCAGTGTGGGCGCCGTTTTTCATTTTGGCGCTCGCGACACATTTCATCGCAAGGAGCTCCAATGAACGCCATTCTGAAACCGCAAAACATCATCCAGGGCGATTATCATGTCGCCGACCTGAAGCTTGCCGCATGGGGCAACAAGGAAATCAAGATCGCCGAAACCGAAATGCCGGGGTTGATGGCGATTCGCGAAGAATTCGCCGTGACGCGCCCGCTGAAAGGCGCACGCATCACCGGTTCACTGCACATGACCATCCAGACCGCCGTGCTGATCCAGACGCTGGAAGCACTCGGTGCCGAAGTGCGCTGGGCATCGTGCAATATTTTTTCCACGCAGGATCACGCCGCTGCGGCAATCGCCGCCAATGGCACGCCGGTGTTTGCCGTCAAGGGCGAAACGCTGGAACAATATTGGGATTACACCCACCGCATTTTTGAGTGGAAGGACGGTGGCTACTCGAACATGATTCTCGATGACGGTGGCGACGCGACATTGCTGTTGCATCTGGGCACGCGCGCGGAAACCGATTTGTCGGTGTTAAACAATCCGGGTGCCGAAGAAGAGCGCATTCTGTTCGCCGCCATCAAAGCCCAGCTTGCGAAACACCCGAAGTGGTATTCAGTGCGTTTGAAAGCGATCAAGGGCGTCACCGAAGAAACCACCACCGGCGTACATCGCTTGTATCAAATGCACAAAGACGGCAAGCTCGCGTTCCCGGCCATCAACGTCAACGACAGCGTCACCAAATCGAAATTCGACAATCTCTACGGCTGCCGCGAATCACTGGTTGACGCCATCAAACGCGCGACCGATGTCATGATCGCGGGCAAAGTTGCCGTCGTTGCCGGCTATGGCGATGTGGGCAAAGGCTCGGCGCAGGCGTTGCGCGCGCTCTCCGCGCAAGTGTGGGTGACCGAAGTGGATCCCATTTGCGCGCTGCAAGCGGCGATGGAGGGCTATCGCGTGGTCACCATGGATTATGCCGTCGATAAAGCCGATATTTTTGTCACCGCCACCGGCAACTATCACATCATCACGCATGATCACATGGCGAAGATGAAGGATCAGGCCATTGTCTGCAACATTGGCCACTTTGATAACGAAATCGATGTCGCCTCGGTCGAGAAATATCAATGGGAAGAAATCAAACCACAGGTCGACCACATCATTTTCCCGGGATTGGATGGTAAACCGGGCAAGCGCATCATTTTGCTCGCCAAAGGCCGTCTGGTGAATCTCGGTTGCGGAACCGGGCATCCGTCGTATGTGATGTCGTCTTCATTTGCCAATCAAACGATTGCGCAAATCGAGTTGTATTCCAATACCGCGAAATATCCAGTCGGTGTTTATGTATTGCCGAAGCATCTGGATGAAAAGGTCGCGCGCCTGCAATTGCGGAAACTCAACGCGCAGCTCACCGAGTTGACCGATCAGCAGGCGGCCTACATCCATGTCTCGAAGCAGGGGCCGTATAAGCCGGATTCGTATCGGTATTGACGCGGTGGCAAATCGCCTCCAATATAGAGCCATATTGAGCAAAATGGTTCCAAATTGGAGGCAACCCATGACTGTAAATCTTTCCATCAAGAACGTACCCGAACCGTTGGCGGAAAAGTTGCGCCGCCGCGCCATGGCCAATCATCGTTCCTTGCAGGGCGAGCTGATGGCATTGATCGAAGATGCGTTGATTTCCGGAAGCGAAGAAACCAATGCGCGTGTGCCGGTGCGCGAAAACGCCGAACGCAATCGCTCGATCGCTGAAATCGGACGCGAACTCCGGACAATCTTTCCCAAGGTACAAAGCGTGCCGCCCGGCACCTCGGCAGTCGAAATGGTTCGCAAAATGCGCGATGGCCGCGACGGCAGCCAATGGCTTGATCCGTTGCACCACGAAAAGGGCTACTGAGCCATGGTGCGATTGATCGTGGCCGAACCGGTTGCCGTCTACGCAAAACGATCGCCGCTGGTGGTTGATAGCTCGTTTCTTGCCACATGGGTGTTCGGTGAGCCTGGTTGCGACGAAGTCGAAGCCCGAATGGATGGCTGGGCGCTGTGCGCGCCGCAGGTGCTTGACTACGAAATGGCCAATATCGGCATGAACAAAATCCGCTCCGGCCTGGCGATGATCGAGTCCGCGACGGCGGCGCTGTCCCGCTACCAGTCGCTCGATATTGCGCTTTCCGCCGTGGCGCCGGTCGAGATGCTTCGCATCGCGGAAAGGTATCGACTGACAAGCTATGACGCATCCTACTTGTGGCTGGCCGATAGCCTTGC
>JANLQC010000618.1:0-6010 GCA_031367575.1 Betaproteobacteria bacterium
GGCGGCAAGCTGTACCTGGCCGGAGACGGCGCGGTGCGTAGCGCCGACCGGGGCTACTTCCGGATCACCGGGCGCATCGACGACGTGCTCAATGTCTCGGGGCACCGACTGGGCACGATGGAAATCGAGTCGGCACTGGTATCGAATTCCAAGCTGGTCGCGGAAGCCGCCGTGGTTGGCAGGCCGGACGACATGACCGGCGAAGCAGTGGTCGCGTTTGTCGTGCTGAAAGGTTCACGCCCGACCGGCGATGCGGCGAAAGCGCTGGCGAAAGAATTGCGCGACTGGGTCGGCAAGGAAATTGGGCCCATTGCCAAACCGAAGGAAATTCGCTTCGGTGATAACTTGCCAAAGACACGTTCGGGAAAAATCATGCGGCGTTTGCTACGCTCAATTGCCAAAGGTGACGCGATCACGCAGGATGTTTCGACGTTGGAAAATCCGGCGATTCTGGAGCAGTTGAAGGAAAGTACCTAGCAGGCATTTGGACGCCGCAGAGCGCGCGCAGATCAGTATTGGATTGGCGCAAGGACTGTTGGTACTACCGTGTTGTACGCGGCGCTGGCAAACCCTTGATTATGCAAATTGCTCCAACCTTCATGGCGTTGAATCCCAAGCTCAGACGCCTTCGCGGTCTTTCTCTGTTCGCACGATCCATATCCCCAGCGCGCCAAATGCAACGGCAACGATGCCGAGAAACGCCCAAAAACCGGCGAAACCCTTCGCATCCGCCAATAGCGCAGGATCGGTGATGCTTTCGAGAGAGTTGAATCCCGTCAGGGCGACGCCGAAACAAATCATGGCAAATATTGCCGCCATGCCGACACTGAATTTCGCCGTTATTATCAAGAATGGCTCCTGGTACCTGATTTGTTGAGTTGCACGATGGATTGGCGCGAATTCAAGTTGCCGCGACAGTGCGGCCATGCAACTGCCCAGCACCGCGAATGGAACGGGTATGCACGACCAACGCGATATTACTCTAGTGTCGTGCTTCGTAATTTCTGGAACAAATAAAAACGATGGATTTTTGGGCCAGACAAGGAACAAACCGCAGTGATAGCTTTGCCTATCACGAGGATTTGCGACGCCGTATGGCGCAAAAAGACGCGTTTTTATGTTCCAGAAATTGCGAAGCTCGACACTAGTGTATCGATATTTCTATGTCGGGACACTGGTACCTGCAAACTGTCCTGACACGGCACTGCTTTTCCAGTCTACCTGTGACCGCGATGGCACCCGCACCACGTGTACGCTGCAATGGGCATTGGCCGTGACCGTCGATGCCGCCGAGCGCCACCATGCCAGCGCCGTTTCGTTGGGTGCCGGTGCGCCGAGCACAATCAAATCCACGTTATTGCCCTTGGCGAATTCCAGCAATGTCGCCGCCGGGTCGACAGACTCGAGCACGTGCAACGACACTCGATGGGCGGGCAAGCGCAACGGTTCGATCCAGTCGCGGAGGCGAATCTTGTGGATCAGTTGCAAGCCGGAAGACGTATCGGCCGGCCCGCCGACTTCACCGACCGACCCCGCCCGAATTGCCGAAACGCAGATCAGCCTGAATTCAAGGTTTAGCGAGACGAGTTGTCGCACGGTCCATTGCAGCGCCGGGTGTCGCGCGTCGTCAGGATGCGAGGTATCGACCGCGACCAGTATCACCGGAGACTGGCTGACCTGCACCTGCGGCTTTTTCATGAGAACGCTGCGGTCGTGCCGAGAACGCCGCCACAAGCCGAACTGTGTCATGAAACTTGCGCGTTCTGTCCGGATGGCGCGCGGCGTCAGTAATACCTGGCCAGGGTTGCGAAGGTCGAACGCGATATGGGCGGCGCTTTGATAGCGCGCCTCGGGCTCGGGTTCGAGGCAACGCAGGATGATTTCTTGCAACCACGGCGGGATCGCAGGCACCCTTGCGCGTGGGGGAGCCGGCCAAGCCCACAGGCGGTTTTTCATCGCGTTCAGCGTATCGGGCACGCCGAAAGGCAGCGTGCCGGTGGCCAATTCGTAGAGCACCGCGCCCAGCGCGAAAATATCGCTGCGCGGATCTTCGCGCGAACCGGTTAGCTGCTCGGGTGACACATACGGTGCCGAGCCGGCGGTGAAGCGCTTTTCTTCTGCCAGCAAATCCGGAAAATGCGAATGGTGGGCAAAGCCGAAGTCGAGCAACACGGCGGTGCCGTCTTCGCGGATGATGACGTTATCGGGCTTCAGGTCGTGATGGATCGTGTTTTGCTTCTGCAGCCCGTGAACCGCGTCTGCCAGCGCCGCACCCAGCGCGACCACGCGCCCGGCGGGCAACGGCGCATCCCTGGCGATCACGGCGAGCGCAATCCCTTGCACCCATTCCATGGTCAGGTGCGGCACACGCGCCAAATCGCCGATGGCAACGCAGCGCGGTACATGAGCGCCATGCAGGGACGGCAGGATCATCGCTTCGGTTTCAAATCCAAGAATGCTTTCGGTTGGCTGATCGTGGCCCACTTTCGGCACCTTCATCACCAACGGAAAGCCCGGATCGGGTCCACTGACGGCTTCCACGCGAAACAGATTGGCGGTGCCACCGGCGTGCAGCCGGTCAATCACCCGAAAGCCGTCGATTTCGCTGCCCGGCGTCAGCGAAGCGGGAAAATTCAGATTGTTTTCAGATGCCACTTTCCACTCGATATGCAATCGACCCCGGCAGGCCAACTTCGCGAATTCTTGCCGCCGCGGCATGGTGATCGTAGGGGACGCGGCAGAACGTGATCGTCGACCGCTCGCAATCAAAGATTGCGTAGGCTGCCTGTGGATTGCGGTCGCGCGGCTGTCCCACCGATCCGATCAGCGCGACCCAGCGCCGGTGGCCTGGCACGGGCACCGCGACACCGGGTGTCGGCCGAAACAGCATCATGCGCGAACCCTGCACTGAAAAGTACAGTCGCTGTTCATGCACGTGGCCGCAGAAAGTGTGGGACGATTCGCTGACTTGTGCACAGCGCTGCGCCGCCGACGGACTGTCGATGTATGGAAATTTTTCAGGCGATGCGGCGGATGCGTGCACGAAACAGCGCGTGCCTTCGCGCACGATCAGCGGCAGATTGCGAAGGAAGAGCTTGTGCGCTGGCGACAACGCCCGTTTCGCATAGTCGATGGCGCTCTGCGCCATTTCGTTCATATACGATGCAGATTTGTAAATGGCCTCATCGTGGTTGCCGCGCAGCGCGATGGCACCCTGATCAACGTATGCCGTGATCATGTCGATGACGCCATGCGGATCGGCACCGTAGCCGACGAAGTCACCGAGAAACACGAATCGCGTGGCACCGCGCTCGCGAGCGTCGTCGAGGCACGACCGCAAAGCCTGCAGGTTGCCGTGAATGTCACTGAGCAGCGCGATAATCATGCGTGGAATGTGGAATGGGGTCTGGACACCAGTACTGACGACAAGTCTACCGTCTTGTCGCAGGAAAAAGATTTGTTGCGCGAGTTCACGCACTGGAAACAAACTCGGCGGGTATCGGCAGCAATTATTTTCAAACGAAATCCGGTCCTCGGCGTTCTTCAATCCAAGGACTACAATTGCAAATCCCTTGGTGAAATATTTCCCGTCGAATCAAATCGAAAGGCAGGCGTTACGTCCATGATCAAGTGCCCCTATTGCAAATGTACTGCGATGAGCCGGTGGCGCAAATCGGCGCTTGGCCCGGGCCGTGTCGTCAACTGCCAGTCGTGCGGGAAAAAGATATCCGCCCACTGGACAGGTATATTTGCGGCGATCCCGGCGTTTCTGGGTGGTTTCGCGCTGATGAAATCCGAATCGACGCCTTTGGGTCTTGCGGCGGTCGTTGCTGGCCTCATCATGATGGGCTTGATTCACACCTACCTGATTCCGCTCATTCGGAATGACGCCTGAACCTATGCTCTGGTTTGCGCCTTTCCAATTCCGGCAGACAGGTTCCGCGGCGCGGCAAGTGGATTGATGGGTAATCGGACACTGCGGGTATGATCAATCAACTTACCAGCCAGACTGCCGAACCGTCGGGAATCTTCGGACGAATGGCAGGCACGCCGGTCGTGCAGAAGCGACTGGCCGCGAATGAGAAGGTGGGGAAATGAGAATACTCATTGCCGAGGATGACGCAAGCCTGATCGAGGGCCTGACACACTCGCTGCGCCAATCCGGCTACGCGGTTGATTGCGTGAAAACGGGCGTCGAAGCCGACGCAGCCGCATTGGGAACCGAGTTTGATTTGCTTATCCTGGATCTCGGCTTGCCCAAGATGGGCGGACTTGAAGTGTTGCAGCGTTTGCGTGCGCGCCAATCCAGAGTGCCAGTCCTGATTCTCACTGCCATGGACGGCGTGGAAGATCGCGTTCGCGGACTGAATTTAGGTGCGGACGACTATCTCGCCAAGCCATTTGCGCTGAAGGAGCTGGTGGCGCGGGTCCGTGCCCTGACTCGTCGCGGCCATGGCAGTTCAGGCACCCTGATGCGCCATGGCGAACTGGCTTACGATCAGATCGGCAAAGTGGCGCAAATTCGCGGGAAAAACCTTGAGCTTTCGGCACGCGAACTCGCCCTGCTGGAAATCCTGCTACAACGAATCGGCAGACTGGTCAGCAAGGAACAACTCGTCAATCATATGTGTCAATGGGGCGAGGAGGTCAGCGACAACGCAATCGAGGTCTATGTGCATCGCCTTCGCCGCAAACTGGACGACGGCGGCGTGAAAATCGTCACGGTGCGCGGCCTTGGCTACCGCATCGAGAAAACCGCTCCAAACTGAACCATGGCAACGCCCGCTTGTTGGCTTTCGCTCAAGACGGTCGGCGGCATGACGTGATTCGAGCGTGCACCGTTCACTTGTGGATGCGACCCTGATGACACAGAAATGGGCTTTGCTTGCCGACATTCATAGCAATCTGGAGGCCGTTACTGCCTGCCTTGCGCACGCCAAGGCGTTGGGCGCCGAACGGTTCGCATTTCTTGGTGACCTTGTTGGTTACGGGGCAGACCCGGTGGCCGTGCTCGAATTGATTGAACAATACGCGACCGATGGCGCGGTGGTAGTGCTCGGCAATCATGATGCGGCCGCGATCGGCCACGGTATTGAAGCACTCAATTCCAGCGCGCAAATCGCGATCACCTGGACGCAGGCGCAGCTTGGCGACCGGCAAAAGGCCTTTCTGGCAAGTCTGCCGCTTACCGCACGGGAGAACGATTTCCTATTCGTGCACGCCAGCGCCGTGACGCCCGAGAATTGGACTTACGTTACTGGTGCCAAACAGGCGGAAGAAAGTATCCAGGCGGCCAATGCCTATTTCGTCTTTTGTGGACACGTCCATGAACCAAACTTGTACTACATGGGTGCGGGTGGACATCCGATGCCGTTCCGACCGATAGCGGGAACCCCGGTGCCCGCCGCCAGACACCGCCAGTGGCTGGCGATCATCGGTTCCGCCGGCCAGCCGCGCGACGGGAACAATCTGGCGTGCTACGCGCTTTTCGACCCGGCGCGGGAGCGGATTACATTTTTTCGCGTTCCATATGACCATGGTGCCGCCGCGCAAAAAATTCGCGCGGCCGGACTCCCGGAGCGGCTTGCGCTTCGGCTCGAGCGTGGAGCTTGAAAGCGGTGCCTGAATGAGCGCAATGGCCCCCATTATTGGTCCGGGAAGCGAAATCGATGGCTTTTGCCTGGGTGACGTGATGCACGTTGGCAGCATGGCGTCGATCTATCGATTGACCGGACCCGATGGATCGCTTCCGCTGATCATGAAGATTCCGCGGCTCGGTGCGGGCGAACGCGCCATTAACGTCATTAGTTTTGAAGTATGCCGCATGGTGTTGGGTGCGTTGGCTCAAGGGGTGCATCATCCGACGCTGGTGGCTTATGGCGATGTTGAATCCACACCCTACCTTGTCATGGAATTTATCGACGGTGTGCGGTTGAGTGAAATTGTGGGCCGTGCGCCGTTGCAGCCGGAAGAAATCGCCCGCTTGGGATCCGCGCTCGCGTTGGCGCTC
>JANLQC010000551.1:0-3215 GCA_031367575.1 Betaproteobacteria bacterium
AATGTTCAAGGAATGCTCCCGCAACAAAAACTCCGTCATTCCGGCGGAGGCCGGAATCCCGTCCGCTCCAATCCAATTGAATAATGGATAGGCTGGATTCCGGCCCCCGGCTGACTGCCTGCCGGGGCAGGCTTCGCCGGAATGACGGAAGAATTTACCGGTGTTCATGTGGAGCAGGAGATTCATGCCGCTTTGCGCCGTACTAACTCGGCATCCATCACCGACACCGTCTTCACCTCGGCCACCTTCAACTCCGCGCGAATCATGCCACTGCGACCATCCTCGAATTTCACTTGCGCATCGATCTGCACCAGCGGCTCCACGCCATATAGCGCATCAACAATCTTCGCGTATTTTTCCGCGATGATGCGGCGGCGCACTTTGCGGGTGCGGGTCAATTCGCCGTCATCGGCATCGAGTTCCTTATGCAAGATCACGAATCGCCTGATCTGCGAATTCGCGAGCTTCGGGTCAACCGCCAGATCGCGATTCACTTTCTCGATGCATTCGCGGATCAACCCATAGACTTCCGGCTTGGCGGCCAGATCGGTGTAGCCCGCATAACCCAGATTGCGCCGCTCGGCCCAATCGCCCACCGCCTCGATATCGATGTTGATCATCACGGTGGCGTGATCGCGGCCATCGCCGAACGCCACCGCTTCCTTGATGTGCGGAAAAAATTTCAGCTTGTTCTCGATGTATTTCGGCGCGAACAAAGTGCCGTCAATCAACCGCCCGACATCCTTGGCGCGGTCAATAATCTTGAGATGCCCATCGGGCTCGAAATAGCCCGCGTCACCGGTGCGAAACCAGCCTTCGGCATCCATTGCCTCTGCGGTGGCATCGGCATTCTTGAAATAACCTTTGAACAATCCCGGCGACTTGATGAGAATTTCGCCTTCAGGCGTCAACTTGATATCGCAGCCCGGCAGCGGGGGGCCGACGGTATCGGCGCGCACTGCGCCGTTCGGTTGCACGCACACATACACCGTGGTTTCCGTCTGCCCGTACAACTGCTTGAGGTTAATGCCGATGGAGCGATAGAACACAAACAAATCCGGGCCGATCGCTTCGCCCGCCGTGTACGCCACGTGAACGCGGCTCATGCCGAGCGCATTGCGCAGCGGGCCATAAACGGTGAAATTTCCCAGCGCGTACATGAGGCGATCCTTGTATCCGACCGGCCGGCGATCAAGAATATTTAACCCCACGCGCCGCGCCAAATCCATGAAGTAATGAAACGCCTTGCGCTTCAGGAAACTCGCGTCTTCCATGCGAATCATCACCGAGGTCAGCAAGCCTTCCAGCACGCGTGGCGGCGCGAAATAATAAGTGGGGCCGATTTCGCGCATGTCGGTCATCACCGTCTCGGATGATTCGGGGCACGACACGCAGAAGCCCGCGATCATCGACTGCGTGTACGAAAACACATTCTGGCCGATCCACGCCATCGGCAGATACGCGAGCAATTCTTCATCAGCGGTGAGATTTTCGAATTCGCAATACGCACGGCCCGACGCGATCATCGCTTCGTGCGTGAGTACCACGCCTTTCGGGCTGCCGGTGGTACCCGAGGTATAGAACAGCGCGGCGATATCGGTTGCCGCACCCTTGCCGATCTCCTGCTCAAAATATTCCGCGTGCGCGGCATTGAATTCGCGCCCGCGATGTTGCAGCGCATCGAACGCGATCAATTCGGTGCGATCATAACGGCGCAAGCCGCGCGCATCGTCGTAAATGATGTGTTTCAATTTCGGGCACTGCGGCATGATTTCCAGCAGTTTGTCGACTTGCTCCTGATCCTCCACGATTGCACAGGCGATATCCGCGTTCTGGAACACAAACACCATCTCCTGCGCGACCGCATCCTGATAAAGCGGTACCGGAATGCCGCCCAGCGATTGCGCGGCGGTGATTGCCCAATACATTCGCGGACGGTTCTCCCCGATAATCGCGAGGGCATCGCCGCGCTGGAAACCGAGTGAGGCGAGGCCGCCGGCAAGCGCGCGAACCTCAGACGCATTTTCCGCCCAAGTGAACGTCTGCCAGATGCCCAAGTCCTTCTCGCGCAGCGCCGGGCGATGACCTCGCTCGCTCGCATGCTTCAGCAGCAGGCGGGGAAAGGTCGAACCCGTATCAGGCACTGCCGTTGCGGGCATCGCGGTCTCCTCCATCGAAAATTTTTTCGTGGCCACTATCCTCCGACGTACGCGGAGGTGAGGTGGGGTGCGCAGTATTGTGTCGTACAGTGTATCGATGTGCAAATGATCGCATTGTCGCTTCAATGACAATCGGCGGGTTTTTCCATTCACCGATCAAGATTGCACCGCATAACGGGACAATTCCAATCCCATTTCGCCCCCTGTATAGTTAGTGCCAATATGACCGCCACCATGATGCAGCGCACCACGCCGCCACAAGACATGATGACCTTTGTGTCAAGTTGCCGCTGGGCCGAGAGCCTGTCGCCGGAAGAACTGACGCGAGTTACCAGAGAGATGATCGAGCGCAAAGTGCCGGCCGGCGGCTTTGTGTGCCGCAAAGGCGAGCCGGTGGAAAGCTGGATCGGTGTTATCGATGGCCTTGTCAAGATGAGCAATCTTTCGGCCGACGGCAAACTCACCACGCTCACCGGCGTGCCGCCGGGCGGCTGGTTCGGCGAAGGATCGCTGTTGAAAGACAAGCTCCGCAAATACGACATCATGGCGCTGCGCGCGAGCCGCATCGCGTATATGCCGCGCACCACGTTTGAACGCCTGCTCGACAGCAATCTCGGTTTCAATCGCTTCCTGCTGGTGCAATTGAACGAGCGGCTCGGCCAATTCATCACGCTGGTCGAAAGCGAGCGATTGCTGGAACCCGATGCACGCGTGGCCAGGTCCCTCTCGTTATTGTTCAATCCGGTTTTGTATCCCGGCCTTGGCCGCCAACTGCAAATTTCGCAGGAAGAGATCGGCTTGCTTTGCGGCGTCTCGCGGCAACGGGTGAATCAGGCATTGCAGGTGCTGGAAAAGGCCGGCGTGCTGCGGGTGGAATATGGCGGCGTGACAGTGAATGATTTGCGGGGGTTGCAGGGGTTTGGGGCGTGAGTGGTGCCGGTCAATCACCAGCACTGGCGCGGCGCTTCAAGGCTTTTAGGCTGTAAAGGCTTGCCAGTGCTTGTGCTTGGCCTATTGGGAACTTCTAATAACCTCAACGTTGTCTCCCCGGCGAAG
>JANLQC010000649.1:0-2252 GCA_031367575.1 Betaproteobacteria bacterium
CCGACGCCAATCTGGGCTTGAGCAGGAGCCGGCTCGAACGATCCCGCGATCTGTTCACCAAAGGCTTTATTTCCACACAGGCACGCGACGAGGCGGAAAGCAACTTCAAGGTCGCGCAGGCAAACTTTGATTTGTCGAAAGCTCGCCTGACCAAGCTGGAAATCAAGGCGCCATTTTCCGGCATTGTGGGATTGCGGCTGGTCAGCATTGGCGATTACGTCAAGGATGGGCAGGACATCGTCAATCTTGAAGAGATCGATCCGCTGAAAGTGGATTTCAGGATCCCGGAGTTATACCTGAAGCAAGTCGCCACCGGCCAATTGTTGCAAATTTCGCTCGACGCATTCCCGGGTCAGACTTTTCAGGGCAAAGTGTTTGCCATCAATCCGCTGGTCGATACCAATGGCCGCTCGATCGTCATCCGTGCGATGGTTCGCAACACTGAAGCGCGTTTGCGACCCGGCATGTTCGCACGGGTGCGGCTGTTGTTCAGTGAAGAGCGCGATTCGGTGGCAGTGCCCGAACAATCGATCATCCCGGTCGGTGACGATCACTACCTGTTTAAGGTCGTTGACGGACGCGCGCAACGATTCAAAGTCGAGATCGGCCAGCGGCGCGAAGGCAAGGTGGAAATTTTGCAGGGTGTCGCGGTCGGCGACATGGTTGTGACGGCCGGCCAGCTCAAACTGCGCGATGGCAACACCGTAAAAATTGCCGAGGAAGTCCCGCGCGGCGCGGCGGAATCGAAATCCGCGGCCGACAATTCCGGCAAGGCGTTGCCGGGTGCGGCGGGTCCCAATCTGAAATCGGGAAGCAAGTCGTGACCCTTCCCGAGTTATGCATCAAACGGCCGGTATTCGCGACCGTATTGAGTTTGGCGGTGTTGCTGATCGGCCTGATTTCCTACAGCCGACTGTCGGTCCGCGAATATCCGAAGATCGACGAGCCGATCGTCAGCATTGACACCGTTTACAAGGGTGCTTCTGCCGAGGTGGTTGAATCGACCATCACCAAGCCGCTGGAAGATTCGCTGTCCGGAATCGAAGGCGTGGATGTGATGACGTCGCAATCGCGCTCCGAACGCAGCCAGATCAACGTCAAATTCAAACTGACCCGCGATCCCGATTCAGCGGCCGCCGACGTTCGCGACAAAGTCGCAAGGGTGCGCGGCCGCCTGCCGGAGTCGGCCGACGATTCGATCATTTCCAAAGTGGAATCCGACGCTGACCCGATCATTTTTGTTTCGTTCAACAGCGACAAACACACGGCGCTTGAGGTTTCCGATTACGCAAATCGCTACATCAAGCCGCGCTTTTCAACGCTGCCGGGGGCGGCCGATGTGCGCATCTTCGGCGAGCGCAAGATGTCGATGCGCATCTGGCTTGATCGCGGCAAATTGGCGGCCTACAAACTGGGACCGGCCGACATCGAAGACGCGCTGCGCCGGCAAAATGTGGAAGTTCCGGCGGGGCGCATTGAAAGTCAGGCACGGGAATTTTCGGTGCTCGCGCAGACCGACCTGCAAACGCCCGAACAGTTCAGCAATATCGTCATCAAGGACGCAGGCGGATATCCGGTCAGGTTGCGTGATGTCGCGCGCGCGGAAATCGCGGCGACCGATGAACGCATCATTGCCCGCTATCTGGGCCGCAATGCGGCGACACTCGGGATTATCAAACAGTCGATCGCGAACCCGCTGGAACTTTCGGTGGCGGTGCGCAACGAGACCGCCGAGATCCAGAAAAATCTGCCGCCCGGCATGAAGCTTGAATTGATTTTCGATTCCTCCCTGTTTATCGAACAAGCGATCAAAGCCGTATTCGGCACCATCTGGGATTCGATCCTGCTGGTCGCGCTGGTGATTTTCCTGTTCCTGCGGAATTTGCGCGCCACCATCATTCCGCTGATCACCATTCCGGTATCGCTGATCGGTGCCTGCGCGCTGATGTACATGTTCAATTTCAGCATCAACACCCTGACATTGCTGGCGATGGTGCTGGCGATCGGCCTGGTGGTCGATGACGCCATCGTGGTGCTGGAAAATATCTACCGCAATATGGAGTCCGGCATGCCGCGCCTCGAAGCGTCCATCAAGGGTGCGCGTGAAATTGCGTTCGCGGTGGTCGCCATGACACTCACACTCGCCGCCGTATACGCGCCACTTGCGTTCGCCACCGGCCGCACCGGTCGGCTGTTCATCGAGTTTGCGCTGGCACTGGCGGGCGCGGTGGTGGTATCGGGGTTCGTCGCGC
>JANLQC010000694.1:0-3902 GCA_031367575.1 Betaproteobacteria bacterium
CCTTGCCCGACCGCACCGTCGGCAACAATGAGGGGCCGCTCGCAATCAGTAAATCGACGTGGCCGCCGATCAAATCCATGGTGGCGGGCGACATGCCGCGGTAGGGCACATGGGTAATTTCCAGACCGGCGGCCGCCTTGAAAATTTCCGTGGCGAACTGATTGATGCTGCCGGGGCCGGACGAGGCGTAGTTGAGTTTTCCGGGCTGCGATTTGATGAGTGCCAGCAACTCCGGCATTGTTTTTACCGGCAAACCGTCCCGAACGGCAACGACGAAAGGCCCCGTCGCCAGCATCGCCACCGGTGAGAAACTCTTGACCGCATCAAAGGAAAGATTTTGCTGAATGGCTGCGTTGGTGACAAAGCTTGATGACACCACCGCCAGCGTGTAGCCATCGTTGGCCGCCTTCGCCACCATCGCGGTGCCGATGCTGCCGCCCGCACCCGGCCGATTGTCGATCACGACCGGCTGTTGCAGGACATCGCCCAGCTTCCTGCCGATGACTCTGGCGAAGCTGTCGTTGGATCCGCCGGGCGGGTAGGGAACGATGATGGTTATCGGTTTGGACGGATACTTGTCTTCGGCGCGCACCGTTGCCGGCGAAGTCGCAAGCCATAACACGGATGCAACTGCCATCCACAAATATTTTCCATGTTGACTTTTTCCGCAGGTCGTCATTTTGTCAGTCTCATTCGTGGGCATGCAAAATTTTCAAATCGCGCGCGAGCGCGATGACCGCTTCAGCTCGACGGATGAACGGACGATCGATCATTTTTCCATCGACCACAAATGCCCCTGTCCCATTCGATTCTGCGCGCTGCCACGCATCGACAACGCGCAGTGCGTCGGCAATTTCCGCCTCGCTTGGACGAAACACCTCGTTGGCAATCGCCACCTGGTTGGGGTGAATGCAACTCTTTCCCCAGAAACCGATGCGCCGCGCCATTTCAGCTTCAGCGCGATAGCCCGCCGTGTCCTGCAGGTTGGGATAAGCACCGTCATAGGCGAATACGCCCGCCTCACCGGCCGCCATCCGCAGCGCAAACATTGCCGCGTGGACATTCGCGCCATCGTAGCGTTCGATGCCAAGCGGCTCGAACATGTCGGCATAGCCCATTTGCAAACCCATGACTCTGGGATGAGCCGACGCAATGTCGGCCGCATGGCGAAGTGCTTGCGCCGTCTCGATATTGGCAAGAATCGTCACCACTTTTCCGACCCCATTGGCGGCTTCCGCGCGTTCAATGGCGGCCACGGTCATCAGGATGTCATTTGCCGATTCGGGTTTAGGCAGGTTGAGCATCGTCAATCCAGGTTGCACGACAGCGGCGACATCCGCCTCGAAATGCGGTGTGTCCCGCGCATTGACGCGCACGATCAGCACTTTGCGGGTGGCGCGTGCTTCATCAGATTGCAAAAATTTCTGCACCGTTGACCGCGCTTCAGCCTTGCGGTTTTCGACGACCGAGTCTTCCAGATCGATTGAAATCGCGTCCGCCTCGCCAGACAATGCCTTCGCAAAAAGTTCGGGACGAGATGCGGGAACGAAGAGTTTGCTGCGCATGGGCACCTTGGCTAATGAAATCGAGTCTGCGCGATTTCAATGGAAATAAATACAGCGTGACGGTATATTCAATCAACATTTTTTATTACTTTCAGCATAAGCGCAATGGACACCCAATTTTTGAACACTTTTGTCACCGTCGTTGATAGTGGCTCGATGGCGGCCGCGGCACGCCGCCTGAATATCACGCCAGCCACGGTCGCGCAGCAAATCCACACGCTGGAACGCGAAATTGCCGCACCGCTGATTGCCCGCGCCGGCCGCACCGTCAGCGTCACCGAAGCGGGTTCGCGCATTCTCGAACGCGCCCGCAAGCTGCTGCGAGATGTGGTGGATTTGCATACCGTGGCGAACGACGAGGTCACGGCCGGCGAATTGCGGCTCGGCGCCGGCATCAACGCGCTGACCGGAATGATGCCCGACATCCTTGCGTTGATGGTGGCACGCTATCCGCGAATCAACGTCTACGTTGAGCGCAGCACCTCGATTGAAATGTATCCGATGGTGGAAAGTGGCGTGCTCGATGCCGCCATCGTGATGCAGGGCCCGTTCCCTTTGTCGAAGAGAATTGGCTGGCAATTGCTGCGCGAAGAGCCGCTGGTGGTACTGGCACCGGAAAGCATGGCGGGAGGCGACCCACACCAACTGCTGGCGTCCGAGCCATTTATCCGGTACGACCGAAATCACTGGGGCGGCCACCATGCGGATCAGTATTTGCGCACCGTCGGCATCACACCGCATGAACGATTTGAACTCAACGCCCTGAACGCCATCGCGGTCATGGTGGATCGCGGATTGGGCGTCTCATTGGTGCCGGATTGGGCGCGACCCTGGCCGGAGGGATTACGTCTTGTGAAGCTAGGCTTGCCGCGCGCATTCGAGCCGAACCGGATCGGCATCATTTGGTCACGCTCCACCATTCGGATGCGACTTGTCAAGGCCTTCATTCAAGAAGCCCAAAGTGCGGCGAACGCGCCGCTATCGGCGCTTCGAGGTTAGTGTAGTGCTTCGCCATTTCAGGTCCCATCTTTGACTCTGGTCAGGGCCGGGTTGACGATTACGCTGTCTACGCGCGCCGCCAATTCATTGCCGACTCCGCTGTCACTTGCATCCACGTCAGGCGCCATGCGCCGTCCGTGCGGCCACCGGCTTCGTAATACGGTTGAAAGATCAATGGCGGCCGATAGCCAAGGTTCAGGCGAATTGTCGGCCCCTCAAAGCCCGACGGCGTTTCGATTACTTCAAGCAGGTTGCCGGTGCCGGGCGCGGGCAGTCGAATCGTCTCACTCATTTTGAAGCCATCGATCAGACCGGTGGAATAAACCAATGGGCCATGGGTCACGGCCAGATAATCGACGTGCAACACTTCCTGTTCGATGGGCGCACCGTCGGGCCCGGTCGATTCCTGCATGCTGCGACTGGTTTTCCATTGGGCGGCAGGGGTCATCGGCAAATGCAGGTTGATCAAATCGCCGTGCTGCCAATTGCGGGCAACAACGGCATAAGAACCCGGTTCGACCGGATGTTTCCACTCGACACCGTTCACTTCAATTGTTGCGCCCTTTGCCCAGGATGGGATGCGCAGGCAAATTGAAAATACCGCCGCAATGTCCGGTTTTACCACGATGCGGATATCGCCTTGGAATGGATACTGGGTGATCTGTTCCAGGCTGACCATTCCGGCCGCAAACGTCGGCAGTGCGGCCCGACCAGCCCCATAGAGGTTAACGACCAGTTCCTGTTTCGCGTTGAGAGCGTAGGCAATGGCGGGCAATTCCTCCAGAGCCATCGCGCCGCTGGATTTGCAACAGCGCCAGTAGGTGGTAAAGACGCGCTTGCCATTGGGAAACGAGTAGTAACACCAGTCTTCACCGTTCGGCGCGCATGCGCCCAGCAAATCGTTGTACGCCGCGCATTCAATTTCCTCCGCGTATCTGGCGTCGCCACTGATCAAGTAGAGCTCGCGATTCAATTGGATCCACGACAAAATTGAGCAGGTTTCGACGTACCCGTGCGGACTGAAAATTCCCTGATGATTAAAAATTTCGCGTGATCGAAGGCCGACACCTCCCCACGGGCCGCCGCCCAGCGTGAGATGGTGTTTGCGAATGGAAGCCCACAAATTTTCGACAGCGCGAAGGTACTGCAAGTCGCCGGTAATCTTGTGCAACTTGGCCAGGCCGACCAGATTCCAGCAAAGTTGGTAGGCTTTTCCGGTCGATATATCAGCAGCATCAGTGCCAGCCAGTGCCTGTTCCAGCAACGCCAGTTCGGGGCGTTGATTGGCCTGCTCCAGAATGAGGGTCGCCAAATTCAAATACTTCGGATTTCCTGATG
>JANLQC010000695.1:0-4096 GCA_031367575.1 Betaproteobacteria bacterium
GCGAAAGCCGGTTTGTCGGACTCGATATCGAACGCCCAGATCATGCCGAGATGGCGGAAATTTTTCACTTTGGTGTGCGCACCAATAACGTCGGCGTGCCGCGAAAAAATTCGCGCCAACGCAACGTTGGCCTCGATTGCGTTGTCGCTGTCGAAAATATCCAGTGTGGCCAACGCCGCGCGACAGGCCAGCGCGTTGCCGGTGTAGGAATGCGAATGCAGGAAGCCGCGCGCGGTATTGTCATCGTAGAACGCGCCATAAACTTCATCGGTGGTGAGCACGCAGGACAGCGGCAAATATCCACCGGTGAGGCCTTTCGAGAGACAGATGAAATCCGCACGGATGTTTGCCTGTTCGCAGGCAAACATCGTACCGGTGCGGCCAAAGCCGGTCATGATTTCATCGGCAATCAAATGCACATCAAAGCGTGTACACAATTCGCGCATGCGCGAGAGCGAAGCCGCGTTGTACATGTGCATGCCGGAGGCACCCTGCACCAGTGGCTCAACGATGAGTGCGGCGATGTCGCCATGGCGCGCGGCGAGCAGTTTTTCCAATTGATCCACGCCCGCGCCATCGGTAGCGGGAAACGCAATCGAAAAATTATTGTTCAGCAACGGCCCATAGGCATCGCGAAATATCGCCACGTCGGTGACCGCCAGCGCGCCGATGGTTTCGCCGTGATAACTGCCTTGCAGGCTGACGAATTTTTTCTTGCTGCGGTGGCCGGTATTGTGCCAAAAATGAAAGCTCATCTTCAGCGCAATTTCCACCGCACTGGCACCGTCGCTACCGTAGAACGCGTGGCCAAGCCCGGTCAATTTGCCGAGACGCTCCGAGAGTTCAATCACCGGCTCATGGGTGAATCCGGCCAGCATGGTGTGTTCAAGTCGATCCAGCTGATCTATCAGCGCCGCGTTGATGCGTGGATTCGCGTGGCCAAACAAATTCACCCACCACGACGAGACCGCATCCAGATAGCGATTGCCGTCAGCGTCGATCAGCCAGGCCCCCTCACCTTTGACAATGGGCACCAGCGGCAGGTACTCATGATGCTTCATTTGCGTGCAGGGATGCCACACCGCTTTGAGCGAGCGCGCGATCATTTCGGCATTGCGATTTTGAGTGTGCATCGGCAGGCAATGTAGCACAGCGCCGGCGCATCGATACCGACCCGCATCGAAGGCGCGCAGGCGGAGTTGGCACCCACCAGTGACGTTTGCTAGCAACACGCAAGCAATATTTGCATGCGAAATGTGTTCTGTTTCATTGCTTGCCGCGTTGAAGCGGAGTGAACTTACATGGTCAGTCAACCGGAGAGGATCTTATGAACCTGCTGGATTTGATCGAGAACCAAGTCATTGCCAATCGCCTGCCACTGGTGGCAATTTCGCTGGCCGCCGTGCCGCACACCAATACGCCCACCGTGCTGACGTTGCACTGGCACGGATTCGTCGAGGTGAAATTGACGGATGATTCCGCCACCGTCGGTTACCAGCCAGTGCCAAGCTCGGCGTTGCAAATCAATCGCCGCTGGGATCGTTTTGATGATCTTGATAGCGAAACGCTGGAAGCGGCGTGGGAATTGGGCGCGTGGAATCTGGAACGATTGGAGGCGCGGCCGTTTTCGCGCATCGGCGCACCGACTTCCGAGACCATTGATGGCATGCATGCCTTTGGTGCCTCACCCTTGGCCATCGACGGTGAAGCGCCGTTTGTGGCCGACGTGCCGGATGGCGAGGAATTAATTGAGGCGGCGGGACGTTCAGGCTATGTGCAGTGGCTGTTTCGCCCGGTGCGCGGTGGCTTGTGGTCGGACGGTGCCGATGACCTCACGCTGCAACCCGGCGGCTACCGCAATCCCCCCTGCCCGTTGTTGAGCGAGACACCGGAACGACGGCTCACCACGCGTGACCGACGTTGGGTTTATCAGATGGGACGCAGCAATAAAATTATCGATCGTGGCGCGCACGGCAACTGATTGCCAAGCGTTTTCCTCAAGCACTTCGGGGCCGCGACATCGCCGGTGCAGGCCGCGATGGGCGTCACGTCGGGCAATTGCGGGTGGCAATAGAATGAAAAAGTGATATGAATGGCTGAATTCGTAAACGGCGCTAAAATTGGCCATTGGAAATCAGTGCCCCGTTTATGACCTCTGCAAAACGTACCCAGACCGCCCAAACGAAATTGCCGCAAACGACCGGCGTCGATATCGCCATCGTTGAAGACGACGAAATTACCGGCGAATTGCTTTCGATGTGGATCAGGGAGATGGGCCACAACCCCGTCTGGTTCGCCAACGGCAAAGACTTATTGAAAGCGTTGCGCAAGCGGCAATTTTCATTGTTTCTGGTCGATTGGGGCCTGCCGGATATCGACGGCATTGATCTTGTTCGCCGGTTGCTGGCCCATGACCAGGTACCGTCGCCGATCATGTTTTGTTCCGCGCGCGGAACCGAGACCGATATCGTCGAGGCGCTGAAAGTGGGGGCCGATGATTTCATCGTTAAACCCCCGCGCCGCGATGAGTTTGCCGCACGCATCAGCGCAATGTTGCGCCGCGCCTATCCCGAGGAGGTCGAAACGGGAAGCCTGAACGTTGGCCGCTATTTGATCGACATGACACTTCGCCAGTTTCAGGTTGATGGCGCGCCGATAGATTTGCAGAACCGCGAATACGCGGTTGCGCTGATGCTGTTTCAGAATCTGAACGGTGTCGTGTCGCGGGCGCGGATTACCCAGACGCTGTGGGGCAACGAACCTATCGAAACTTCACGGTCACTGGATACCCATGTAAGCCGCATCCGGCGCAAACTCGGCATTGCCGCCGAGCGCGGGTTGGTGCTCCAGTCGGTCTACGGGTTCGGCTATCGATTGCAGGTTGTCGATGCTGTGCCTTCAAAGGGTGTGTAGGGTACTTCTATTGACCTCAAAATATCGTCATTCCGGCGGAGCCTGCCCCGGCAGGCAGTAGGCCGGGGGCCGGAATCCAGCCCATCGTAATATCAATGAGTGACGAAGGACTGGGTTCCGGCCCGGCGCAACCCTTGTGGTTGTTCGCCGGAACGACGGTTTTTTAGACGTGTCCCAGTAGAAAAATCTAGCACTGGTGCGGCTTTGCGGGCGAAAATCTCTGTAAAGGCGCGCCAATCATAGAGTTTGATGCTGAAAAGCCGTGATTTCCCCTCGTGGCGCGGTCAATGCGCCCCCTATCCCCGCTCTCTACCAATCGTCTTCAAGCAGGAATATTCGCAGCTCAAGGCTTGAAATCTGGTCGTTTCGGCCTTATTATTAGCACTCCATCGGGTTGAGTGCTAAACGAGCTTTTAACGGATTGCGCTCCCCTGACGTTTCCACCAACCCGGGTCTTGCCCGCCGTTGGATTTCTTGTAAATCAAAGTATTACCTTAAGGAGTGAGCTATGAAACTGCGTCCCCTGCACGATCGTGTGATCGTCAAGCGTTTGGAAGAAGAGCGGAAAACCGCATCCGGCATCGTGATCCCGGACACCGCCGCTGAAAAGCCGGATCAAGGCGAAGTCCTGGCCGTCGGCCCGGGCAAGAAAAACGACGAAGGCAAACTGTTCCCGGTTGACGTCAAAGTCGGCGACAAGATTTTGTTCGGCAAGTACTCCGGCACGACCGTCAAGGTTGACGGCGACGAGCTCTTGGTCATGCGCGAAGAAGACATCATGGCCGTCGTGGCTTGATTGCATTCCGCACTCGTCATTAAATTAATTTGAAAGGATTCAATCATGGCCTCAAAAGAAGTTAAGTTCGGCGGCGACGCACGCGTCCGCATGGTTCATGGCGTGAACGTTCTCGCCAATGCAGTCAAAGTCACTCTCGGCCCGAAAGGCCGCAACGTCGTGCTGGAAAGATCGTTCGGCGCGCCGACCATCACCAAGGACGGCGTCTCGGTTGCCAAGGAAATCGAACTGAAAGACAAGTTCGAAAACATGGGCGCGCAAATGGTGAAAGAAGTCGCATCGAAAACATCCGATGTGGCCGGCGATGGCACCACCACCGCCACAGTGTTGGCTCAAGCCATTGTCGTCGAAGGCATGAAGTATGTTGCCGCCGGCATGAACCCGATG
>JANLQC010000004.1:0-1917 GCA_031367575.1 Betaproteobacteria bacterium
GCCGGACATCACGTTCCCGTTTGTGCAGGTGCAAACGAGCTATCCGGGGGCCTCCTCGGAAGCGGTGATGCAGGATGTCACGCGGCCGATCGAAGAGGCGATCAATACCATCAGCGGCATCAAGAGCATCCGCTCGTTTTCACGTGAGGGATTTTCGCGCGTGATGGTGGAGTTCGAGCTCGGCATCGATGTTAAAACCGCCGTGCAGGATGTGCGCGATAAAGTCGCCGGTGTGCGCCGCGGCTTTAACAAGGATGTGGGCGAGCCGACCGTCACCCGTGCCGACAACGACAACGATCAGCCGATCATGTACCTGTCGATGAAAAGCCCGGCGCGCTCGTTGCGCGAACTGTCAGAGTTTGCCGATCAATTGGTGGTGAAGCGCTTGCAGGGCTCCTACGGCGTCGGCACCATCGAGGTATCCGGTGCGGTACAACGCGAGATGGCGATTTTCTTGAACACCGACAAAATGGCCGCGTACGGCGTGAGCGCCGAGCAGGTGGTCACGGCAATCCGCACGCAAAACCAGAATCAGGCGGCCGGGTTTCTGGTGGGCGAGCGCACCGAACGGCTGGTGCGGGTGCAAGGCAAATTCAAGGACGCGTCCGATTTTGAACGGGTGATAGTCGCGCGCCGCGGCAGCAATGGCAACGGCAGCAGCGTGGGCAACAGCGCGCCAATAACCCTCGGCATGGTCGCCACCGTGCGCGATACCGAGCGCGAAGAAACGTCGCTGTCAACCAACAACGGCACCCGCGGCATCTCGATCGAGATCCGCAAAACGCGCGGCGCCAATACGCTGGAAGCGGCCGAATCGATCCGCAGCAATATCGCCAAACTGAAGAAGACGCTGCCGCCGGATTTGACGCTCGATCTCACGTTCGATCAATCCAAATTCATCAAGCAGGGTGTGGACAACGTCAAGCACACCATTCTCGAAGGTGCCGGCCTCACCGTGCTAATTGTGTTTCTGTTTTTGCATTCATGGCGTTCCACCGTCATCACCGGCCTCACGATTCCGATCTCGGTGCTGGCAACCTTCATCGCGCTGTATGCGTTCGGCTTTTCGATCAATTTCCTGACGCTGATGGCGCTGTCGCTGTCGATCGGCATCCTGATCGACGACGCGATCGTGGTGCGTGAAAATATTGTGCGCCACCTCGCGATGGGCAAGAGCCACTTTCAGGCGTCGATTGAAGCCACGCAGGAAATCGGGCTTGCAGTAATGGCAACCACCTTCACCATCGTCGCGGTGTTTCTGCCGGTGGCGTTCATGGGCGGCATCATCGGTTTGTTCTTTTATCAGTTCGGCATCGCGGTGACGGTGGCGGTGCTGGTGTCGCTGTTTGTGTCGTTCACACTCGACCCCATGCTGTCAGCCGTATGGCACGATCCGCCATCGTTCATCAATCGCGTGAAGCCGATCAAATGGGTGCTCGATAAGCAGTCGGCGATGATGGATTTGTTGCATGTCACTTATGATCGCGTGCTGCGCTGGGCGTTCAAGCCGGAATACCGGAATATTTCGATGCCCGGATTTTCACTGCTCAGTTTTATCCGCTCGGGATTCAAGCCGTCGCAGCTTAAGGTCGTCTGGATTTGGTTGCCGAAGCTCACGCTGATTGACTACGTCAAATCGGGATACAAAAAGTCGCAACTCAAATTGGCGCCGACCACCATTCGCAATCGCGGCATCGTCCTGTGGGCGGCCGCGTTCACGTTCTTCGCCAGCTTCGCGCTGGTACCTTTCCTGGGTTCGGAATTCGTGCCGGAGACCGATGAAAACTGGGCCAACGCCAGCATTCAAACGCCGATCGGCTCGTCGCTCAATTACACCATCGGCAAAGCCGAGCAGGTGGAAGCGGCGCTGCGCGAATTCCGAACCCAGGAAAGGTACCAGCGCGAAGCTGGCGAAGA
>JANLQC010000009.1:0-3173 GCA_031367575.1 Betaproteobacteria bacterium
GTAGTTGCGCGCCGGGGCATACGCTGAAGGAAGTCGCCGCGCAATTCGCGACGACTCCCAACGCCGACCACCCGCAATTGTGGGGTGCCTACTTTAGCTGCCGCGGCAGCAAAGGCACGCTGATGGAAATGGGTAGCTGGACGATGCGGGTGCCGAGAAGGCGGTGAGGCAGTCAACGCTACCGTCGTCCCAGCGAAGGGTGAGGCTCGCAGCTCCCTAACGATAGCTGTCGACTCCCCCGCCTGCCCCCCAGCGGCAGCAACCACACCAGCGCCAACGCCAGCGCGACCGCGATAATCATCGTCGCCACCGGGTTGTCCTTCACGAAGTCTTCCTTTGTGTATTTCGCCGGTCAGCATTCGCGTGAAGGGAATTAAAGGGGCGGAATTAAAGCAATCAAAGGGGTCAGCGTCATTTATTTCCGCTAGAATAACCCCATGCCTCGCCGCCCCCGTATCCAGCTTGATCGCGTACCGCTGCACATTTTGCAACGCGGCCATAACCGCGAGGCGTGCTTTTTCGCCGAGGAGGATTATCAGCACTACCTCCACTGGCTCGGTGAAGCCCTGGCCGAGTCCGAATGCGCGCTGCATGCCTACGCGCTCATGACGAACCATGTCCACCTCCTGCTTACGCCCAAGAAGGCGGACAAGATTCCGCGGCTGGTGATGTCGCTGGGCCGGCGCTATGTGCAGTACATCAACCGCACCCACAGGCGCACCGGCGCACTTTGGGATAGCCGGTACAAATCATCCGTCATTCACGCCGACACTTACCTGCTCGACTGCATGCGCTATATCGAACTCAATCCGGTGCGCGCGGCCATCGTCGACGATCCGGCGCACTACCGCTGGACCAGCTACCGCGCCAATGGGCTCGGCCAACCCGACAGTCGCCTGACAACTCACCCGCTCTATGATGCGCTCGGCACCAGCGACAAAACGCGGCAGTCCGCTTATCGCGCCTTGTTCCGCGCGGGACTGGATGCCGCCACCATCGAAGACATCCGCTTGGCACTCAACCAGAATCAGCCGGTGGGCAACGCCCGCTTCCACACCCAGATCGAAAAGCGGCTCGGCGAACGCCGCGAGGCGAGGCCGCGCGGGCGACCAAAGCTGGCCGGGGAGTAGGTGCCGCCGGTGATGCCGGGGCGGGGCAGACTGGTTCCGTGAAGTAAATGACGTTGGCCGTTCTTTTTTTGTTTTGCTCGTCAGATAGGATAGAACGGTAAGTTGGTTCTCGGGCTAAACCAACGACACCACGCCGCGCCCAATCTCCGTCACCCGTCCACTGACACGGATTTGCTGATCCAAACCCACCGAAAGCCCAATCTGGCAAGGCCGATTCGCGGCTTCGCCTTGATCGATGGCGAACAAAATCGGCAGCGTCGCGCGTTGCCGCAAAAACCATCCGCCCAAATTCGCCGTCGCTGAACCCGTACCCGGATCCTCGATCACGCTGCCGTGTTTGAAAAAGAAAAATCGCGCCAGCAGTTTGCCCTCGCCGTTGGGCGCGAACACGTAGGCCATGGAGCGCCCGGCGTCGCTTGAAATGGTGGCGAGCCGGTCGGCGATGGGTTGCGTGCGGCGTACCGCGTCGGTGCTCGCGAGCGGGACGATGAGTTGCTCGGAGCCGGTATCGACCCACGACGCACCGGGAAGTATGTCGTCGGGGCGTAAGCCGAGAATTGCCGCGAGTTGTGCATGGGGCAAGTTGAACTCGCGAAATCGCGGCGCATTCGCAGTCAGTGTCCACACATCTCCCTCGGCGGATACAGGAATGGTGCCGGCTTTCATTTTCAATTTGATATGGTCGCCGGTGTTGAACAAATCCCGCACGACGTGCGACGTGCCGAGCGTTGGGTGGCCGGCGAATGCCATTTCAAAGGCCGGCGTGAATATCCGCACTTCCGCGTTGGCGTCGGCGGCGGGCAGGATGAAGGTGGTTTCCGAGAGGTTGAATTGCAGCGCGAGCGATTGCATTTCGGTATCACTCAAACCGGCAGCGGATTCAAACACGCACAGCGGATTGCCACCGAATACCGATTCGGCGAATACGTTTAGTAGCCGGAAGGGATATTTGCGGGCCGATGCATTCATGAACGAGATGGGGGTTGAGTTGTCGGATAATCAGCATACCCCATGAAATCGGCTGGATTATTTATCAAACCGGTTGAAAGGCTTTGCGCAATTTTTCGACCAACCTTGTTTCACCAACGGAGTATCGCCGTGACCCGTATTGCGACTCGTAAATTATCCGGATTTCTCTATTTCATTTCCACCGTCGCCGCGTTGGCCTGTGCTGCGGTGTTTGCGCAGGGTTCCGCGAGCAATGCCAAAACGGTGCAAGCCGCGCCGGCAAAAGCATCGGTCGCCACCAAAACGGCGCGCGCCATCTTTGCCGGTGGCTGCTTCTGGTGCATGGAAGGCCCATTCGACAAACTCGACGGCGTCATTTCCACCACCTCCGGCTACATTGGCGGACACAAAAAAGATCCCACGTACAAGGAAGTATCGGCGGGCATCACCGGCCACACCGAGGCAGTTGAGGTTGTCTATGAGCCTGCCAAGGTGAGCTATGAAAAACTGCTTGATGTGTTCTGGCACAACATCGATCCGGTCACAAAAGACCGGCAATTTTGCGATGGCGGCACGCAGTATCGCAGCGCAATTTTTTATACCGATGACGTGCAAAAGGCGGCTGCCGACGCGTCCAGGGCGGCGCTCGACAAAAGTAAACCGTTCAAGGGTACCATCGTTACCGAGATCACGGCCGCGAAAGAGTTCTATCCCGCCGAGGACTATCATCAGGACTACTACCTCAAGAATCCGATCCGCTACAAGTACTATCGCAGCGGTTGCGGGCGCGATGCACGGCTCACCGAATTGTGGGGGGCGAAGGCGGGGGTTGGTAGCTTGGGTGGCGTGGGCAGCGGCGCAAAATAGTTGCATTGCGCCAAATTCGGCACAGGTTTAGACTTCCTTCACCATCCATTCGGAGGAGGAAAAAATGAATAAGAAATTTGTCATTTCGTCGCTGGTCATGGCGTTCGCGGCATTGATGGCCGGCTTCGTGGTTCACGCCGTTGTTTTGCACGCAGATTATTTGCGCCTTCCCGCGCTGTTTCGATCCGAGAGTGATTCACAAGGCTATTTTGGCTACATGCTCTTTGC
>JANLQC010000020.1:0-1918 GCA_031367575.1 Betaproteobacteria bacterium
CAAACCACCGAGGCCCCCAACCGTCTCGACAACGTCGTCATCACCGCCACCCGCACGCTGCAACCGCTCGATGGCACGCTGGCGCAAGCGGTCATCATCAATCGCGATGATATCGAATCGGCCGGCGTGGCCACGTTCACCGAGTTGTTGCAGCGCAAGGCCGGCCTTGAAATTCGCGCCACTGGCGGGCCGGGACAGCCTTCCAGCGTATTCATTCGCGGCGGCAATGGCGCACATACCCTGGTGCTGGTCGATGGCTTGCGCGTCGCATCGTCCTCTTCCGGGACCACTGCATTCGAACATATTCCGCTCGACCTGATCGAGCGCATCGAGATCGTCAAGGGTCCGATGTCGGGCTTATACGGCTCGGACGCGATTGGCGGCGTGGTGCAGATTTTTACCCGCAATGCCGACAAGCCGCGCCTCACCACCTCAATCGGTGTCGGCAGCGAATCCACCAACGCGTTCAACGCCGGTTTTTCTGTCACCGAAGGCAAGACCGCGCTAACGCTCGATGCGGGCTATCAGGACAGCAAGCCGAAGTCCGCCACCAATGCCGCAGCCGGTTCGTTTACCTATCATCCGGATCGCGACCCCTACCAGAATAGCCATGCACTGGTGAAGCTCACGCAGGCGTTATGGCAAGGCGAAACCATTGGCTTTACCGCATGGCAATCGCGCGGCAAAGCCGATTTCGATGCCGGCCCGAAGGATCTCGCCTCAAACAAACAGACTTTGTCCGGCGTTCAGATTACCTCCGAAAACAAGTTCGCGGCCAACTGGACGTCGCGCCTGATCCTCGGCCAAACCAGCGATCTCAGCGTCATTGCGTCGAGCTTCCCCGGCCGTTTCAAGACCGAACAAAATCAGGCGAGCTGGTTCAATGAATTCGCCACTGCCAACGGCAACATGAGTGCCGGCATCGAATGGCGCGGCGAAAAATTGGCGAGCGACACCAACTACGACGCAAAAAAACGCGACACGACTTCGGTGTTTGGCGGCTATCTGGAACGGCTCGGGCCGGCGCAATTTGAGTTCACGCTGCGCCGCGACCAAGAACAACAATTCGGACGCCGCACCACCGGCTCCGCGTCTTATGGTTTTACTCTCATGCCGGGACTGTCGGCCTACCTGCGCGGCGGGCGCGCGTTTCGCGCACCGAGCTTCAACGATCTTTATTATCCGGGGTTCAGCAATCCCGCGCTGAAGCCCGAGCGCAGCGATCAGGCCGAGGCCGGCGTGAAATGGCGCGGCATGGGCGCGCAAAAACATCGCCTCGACGTTGCCTATTTTGAAAACCGCATCGACGACCTGATTGTTTTTGACACCGCGACTTTTCTGCCGCAAAACCTTGCGCGCGCGCGCATTCGCGGCTGGGAGGCGCAAGCGGCGACGAGTTTTATCGGCGTGACAATCAAAGCCGCGTTCACCGTGCAGCGTCCCGAAGACCGGAAAACGCTCGATCAACTGCGTTCGCGCGCGAAGCGATTTGGTTCAATCAGCGCCGCGAAAACTTTCGGTCATTGGGATGTGTCCGGCGATATCGTCGCCAGCGGCGCGCGATTTGATTCCAGCAACGAGGCCCCGGCCACGCGCATGGGCGGCTATACCGTGGTACACGCGGCGCTGCGCTATCGCATCAATAAAACGTGGCGCGTGGAAATGGTCGGACAAAATCTCACCGACAAGAAATACAAACTCGCGCAGGGTTACAACACGCCGTCGCAATCGGTATTTCTGAATCTGCGGGCGATCGCATTCTAATCGGCTGAAAGGAAATCACCAGCACTGGCGCGGCGTTTCAGGCATTGTCGGCCTGAAGGCCGCGCTGGCGCTGGTGTCGTTGCGCTGCGTGCTTTATGGCCGCGTCAGACAACGGGCAATGAAATTCGGCACGCCTCCTACGCCGAGTGAAGTG
>JANLQC010000069.1:0-3448 GCA_031367575.1 Betaproteobacteria bacterium
CGGCGCTTTTTACCGGGAAAATGCCGCCGCAGCCTTGGACACGATAATTGTCTGGCCCAATATTTTCAATGCCGACACCGAGCATTTTCAACGCGCCCAACATCACGTCGGTGTCGTCTGACTCCAGCAGGCCGAGAACGCATGTTTCACCCTCGCACAACGCCGCGAGCAGCAACGTCCGGTTGGAAATGCTTTTGGATCCAGGCAGCGCAACGTTTCCCGCGACATGCGTGCATGCCTCCAGCGTGAGTGAGGCCGGATATTGGCTCATGCCGATTCATCCCGGAAATGTTCAAGCTCTCCCGCCAGCCATTGATCGCGCGCCCGCCGGGCACGCGCCATCAACGCTTCAATGGCAATCGCGTCGCCTGCATCAAGTGCATCGCGAAGTTTTTTCGCGTGATCGATAAAGCAATCGAGCTCGCGAAGCAGCGCCTCACGATTGTCAAGTGCGATGTCGCGCCACATTTCGGGCGATGAACTGGCGATGCGGGTGAAATCGCGAAACCCGGAGGCGGCAAACGAAAACAGATCCTTCGCGTTCGGTCGCGAGGCGAAATCATCGACCAACGCAAACGCCAGCATATGTGGCAAGTGGCTCACGGCGGCGAAAATGTCATCGTGGTTTCTCGCGGGCATCTCCACCACACGTGCCCCGCATTTCTGCCAAAGTGAACGCACCGTCTCAATTGACCTGGGCGCATTCTCGGCAAGCGGCGTCAGCACCACATTTTTTCCCTCGAACAGCGTCGCTGCGGCGGCCGCAAATCCAGCGTGCTCGCGACCGGCAATCGGATGCCCCGGCACAAATTGCGCGACGGCGTCACCGAGAGTGGTGCGCGCGGACGCGATCACGCTTTGTTTGGTGCTGCCGACATCGGTGACGATGGTGGCCGCGCGCAAATGTGGCCGCAGCGCATCAAACACCGACGCCGTTTGCGCGACCGGCACGCAAATGAAAACAATGTCGGACCTGGCAAGCACCGCAAAATCGCTGGCGCACGCATCGATTGCGCCTGCACGCAATGCCAGATCGAGTTGCGCTTGATCGGAATCGAACGCCACGATGTTGGCACCCTGCTCAGCGCGCCGCAACGCGAGCGCAATCGAGCCGCCAATCAATCCAAGGCCGATGATGGCAACATTCAGCATCGTGAAACGCAGGACTCAATACGGGCGCTCGTTTCCAGCCATTTTTGGCCTGTGCGGCGCACCAATGCTGGTGTTTGACAATCGCGCCTCACTTATTCCCCGCCCGAAGCACATTGTCGAGTGCCACCAGAAAACGC
Source organism: Betaproteobacteria bacterium (assembly GCA_031367575.1). Lineage (GTDB taxonomy): Bacteria > Pseudomonadota > Gammaproteobacteria > Burkholderiales > Usitatibacteraceae > UKL13-2. Next base: position 1,290 of record JANLQC010000069.1, read on the forward strand.
TCATTTTGGCTCTGAATACCAATGGTCACACGCAACCAATCCGGCATGCCATAACCGGCAATCGGCCGGACGATAACGCCCTGCTTCAACAGCGCGTGAAAAACGCCGTTGGCATTGTCGATTTTGAAGGTGATGAAATTGCCATAGGGCGGAATCACGGTGAGGCCACGCTTCGCCAATGCCGCGCCCAGAAAGGTGATTCCCTGCACATTCACTTGGCGGCTTGACGCGATGAAATCATCGTCGTCAAGTGCCGCCGCCGCCGCGACCATCGCGAGGTGATTGACGTTGAACGGCTGACGCACGCGATTCATCAGTGCGATGATTTCAGGGTGGGCGAAACCAAATCCAACCCGCAGGCCGGCCAGACCATAGGCCTTTGACAAGGTACGCGAGATGATGAGATTCGGAAACGCATTGAGCCATGGCACGCTGTTGTAGGCGTGCTTCGCGTCAAGGTATTCGGTGTACGCTTCATCGAGCACCACCAGCACGTTCGGTGGCATGCGAGTCAGGAATGTTTTCAACAAATCGGCGGCGATGAATGTTCCGGTCGGATTGTTGGGGTTCGCAAGAAACAGCATGCGCGTGTCGGCGCGAATGGCCGCGAGCATCGCATCCAGATCATTGCCGAAATGTTTCGCCGCCACTTCGATCCCAATTGCCCCGACCGCCTGGGTCGCGAGCGGATACACGGCGAAGGCGTGTTGCGAATAAATGGCCGACGATCCGGCGGTGAGAAAGGTTCGCGCCGCCAGTTCCAGAACATCATTGGAACCATTGCCCAGAATAATCTGCCCGGGCACCACGCCGAATTTCCGGCAGATCACTTCTTTCAATGCGAAACCGGCACCGTCCGGATATAGCGCCAGATCGTTGAGCGCTTTTTTGATTGCCTCAATCGCCTTGGGAGACGGGCCGAGCGGATTTTCGTTGGACGCGAGTTTGATGATGTCTGCTTCCGCGATTCCCAACTCACGCGCCACATCGGAAATGGGTTTGCCGGGCTGATACGGCGCGATGGAACGGATGTGTTCGGGGGCGAGGAGTGTGAGGTTCATTTTTTTTGAATGGGAGAAAAAAGTCTGCCACGGATGAAGACAGATAAACACGGATAAGGGCGAAAAAGGACGAATGAGGACGAAGACAACTATTCCGTCAACCCCGCTTTTATCCGCGTTTATCTGTGTTCATCTGTGGCAAAAAATTTATATGACCGCAACCGGATACGAGCCGAGCACTTTCACATAACCCGCCACTTTGCGAAGTTCACCAAGTGCCGCAGCGACATTTTCGTCGGCTTGATGGCCTTCGATATCGACGAAAAAGAGATAGTCCCAAACCGCCACTTTTGACGGGCGCGATTCGAATTTACTCATCGATACGCCGCGGGTGGCGAACGGCGTCAACATTTCATACACTGCCCCCGCGCGATTGGCGGCGGACAACACCAGCGAGGTCTTGTCTTTGCCGGTCGACTTCGGTTGATAGTTGCCAAGCACCAGAAAACGCGTGGTGTTATTGGGTTCATCCTCGATATTGGAGGCGAGAATTGTCAGCTTGTAATGCTCTGCCGCCATTTCACCGGCGACGGCCGCCGAGAATGGCTCCAGCGAGGCTCTGCGCGCGGCTTCCGCGTTGGAAGAAACCGCGACACGCTCCGCGTGCGGCAGTTTCGCGTTCAACCATTCGTGACATTGTGCCAATGATTGGCCGTGCGAAAACACCCGCTGAATCGCCGGGTACTGCGCAATATCGGTTGCCATCAAGTGATGATGAATCCGGATCAGGACCTCACCGCACACATTCAATGGCGATTGCGGCATCAAATCGAGCGAGCGGCCGACCGCACCTTCGGTCGAATTTTCAACCGGCACCACACCAAAATCGGCGGCACCGGATTCAACCAAACGATAGACGTCATCGATGCTGGCGCATGGCACCGTCACGCCGCCCTCACCGAAATGTTTTACTGCCGCACGCTCGCTGAACGTGCCGGGCGGGCCGAGATAGGCAACCGTGACCGGGCGTTCCAGCGCGAGGCAGGCCGACATGATTTCGCGGAACAGGCGCGCGACCACTTCATCCGGAAGAGGACCATCATTCAGCGTTTGAATGCGCCGCAAAACCTCGGCTTCGCGCTCGGGGCGATAGGCCTG
>JANLQC010000098.1:0-5530 GCA_031367575.1 Betaproteobacteria bacterium
GCCTGCCGTTTGACAAAGGCTCCGGGCCGACCTTGCAAGGCATCCTCGGCTGGTTCATGGCGCCGGTGGTGTGGCTGATCGGGATACCGTGGTCGGAAGCGCAAACGGCGGGTTCACTCATGGGCACCAAGACTGTGTTGAACGAATTCATCGCGTATCTGGATCTCGCCAAAATGGGCCCGGGTGCGCTGGCCGAACGCAGCCGTGTGATCATGATTTACGCGCTGTGCGGTTTCGCCAACTTCGCCTCGATCGGCATCATCATCGGCGGCCTCGGCAGCATCTGCCCCGAACGGCGCGACGACATCATCGACATGGGCTACAAGAGCTTGATCGCGGGAACGCTCGCGACACTTTCGTGCGGGGCGCTGGTGGGGATTGTTTACTAGCGAAACTCTGATTAAGCCCTTATCTGTCATCTCCGCGAACGCGGAGATCCATGTTTTGTAACGAAAAAGGATTCCCGCATTATCGTTTGGCGATAGATTCAGGAATTACATTCATGAAATGTAGCCCGCGTTCCCGACAAGCGCGTAATCTCACGAATCATTCCGGAGGCCCCCATGCCACTCATCACCGACCCAACCCGCGCCGCCAACGCGATACCGCTTGTCATCGTTCACACCGTAAACTATGCAGCCTTTCTCACCCATGCCGACGCGCGCGTCAAAGTCTGGCTCGCGGCAACTGAATTTCGCGCGCGACCGTACACGTTTGCGTTGATACCGTCGGCGGAAGGTGGCATCGGCCAAGTAGTTGTTGGCGTCAGGGACGCGCACGATCACTACGCACTCGCGCATTTGCCATTGACGTTGCCGGCCGGCGATTACGCGATTGCCACGCATCACGACACGCTCGATGCCTTTGCCGCTGAATTGAGTTGGGGACTCGGCAGCTATCAGTTTTCACGCTATAAAAAGCCGCCCCGCGTGCCAGCAAATCTGATCGTTGCCGAAAGCGTTGCAGGTACCCGCACTGACAAAGTGCTCGCGGCCACGACGCTGATCCGCGATCTCGTCAATACCCCCACCGAGGACATGGGCCCGCAACATTTGGCGGAAGTCGCAAAGAATCTGGCGAGGGAATTTGGTGCTGCATTTCGCGAATGGGTTGGCGATGATTTGCCGGCGCATAATTTCCCCGCGATTCATGCCGTCGGTCGCGCCAGCCATCGGCCGCCGCGATTGATCGAGCTCCTTTGGGGCGATGAAAAAAACCCGCGCGTCGCGATTGTCGGCAAGGGCGTCTGCTTTGACACCGGCGGCCTCGATATCAAAACCGCCGACGGCATGCGCCACATGAAAAAAGATATGGGCGGCGGTGCGCACGCGCTCGGTGTGGCACGGCTCATCATGGCGCTGAATTTGCCGGTGCGGTTGCACATGCTGGTTCCCGCGGTTGAAAACGCGATTGCCGGCAACGCCTATCGGCCCGGTGAAGTCGTTGCCACACGCAACGGACTCACTATTGAAATCGGCAACACTGACGCCGAAGGCCGCGTGATTCTCGCCGATGCGTTGACGTTCGCGGCGGAGTCAAATCCACAAATCATCATCGATTTCGCCACCCTCACCGGTGCCGCGCGCGTGGCACTCGGGCCGGAGTTGCCGGCGCTGTTTTCAAATCGCGACGAGTGGGCCGGTGCATTGCTCGATGCCAGCATGGCAACCTTTGATCCGATGTGGCGCATGCCGCTCTGGCAAAGCTACAACGACATGATCAAAAGCGGCATCGCCGACATCATCAACACCGGCGGCGCGCAGGCGGGTGCGGTGACGGCCGCGTTATTCCTTGAACATTTTGTGCCAAAAGAACAGGCGTGGATGCATCTGGATTTGTTCGCCTGGAATTTGAAGGCGCGGCCGGGCCGCCCGGAAGGGGGCGAAGCACAAACGCTGCGTGCGGTGGTGGCGATGCTCGAGGAAAAATATGCGGTTTAACTTTTTCCCGAATTGGCAACACCGAACCCACTGGAGACAAGTTTCATGACCATCGACACTCTCAATTTCACGCCGTGGACGTCGCTCGCGGGCGGTGCCATCATTGGCCTTGGCACCGCATTGCTGATCCTGCTCAATGGGCGTCTTGCGGGCATCAGCGGCGTGCTGGGTGGATTATTGCGACCGCTGAAAAGTGATATCGGCTGGCGTTTCGCGTTCATTCTCGGCCTGATCGCGGCACCACTCGCTTATCAGTTTGTGCATGCGCTGCCCGTCGCCACGATCAACGCCAAAGTGTCCGTGCTGGTGATCGCGGGGTTGCTGGTCGGCATCGGCACGCGCTACGGTGCCGGGTGTACCAGTGGCCACGGCATCTGCGGATTGTCACGTTTGTCTGCGCGTTCACTGGTCGCGACCCTGATATTCATGGCGGCAGGGTTTATCACGGTGTTTGTTGCACGCCATGTCATCCGCTAGAGCCGCCGCATGAAAAACGCACTTGGCGCATTTATCGCCGGACTCGTGTTCGGCATCGGGCTCATTGTTTCCGGCATGTCTGACCCCGCCAAGGTGCAAGGCTTTCTTGATCTCGCGGGCAAATGGGATCCTTCGCTCGCGTTTGTCATGGCGGGTGCAATCGCGGTTGGATTTTTTGCGTTTCGAATTGCCGGCAAACGCGCAACCGCAATACTCGGTGATGCCATGCAAATTCCGACTCGCAACGACATCGATGCCCTGCTGGTACTCGGCAGTGTTGTGTTCGGCATCGGCTGGGGCCTTGGCGGATTCTGCCCCGGCCCGGCGCTGGTGTCGCTGGGCAGTGGACGTACCGAGGCGTGGGCGTTCGTGTTGTCGATGGTGGCGGGCATGGCGTTTTATGAGGCAATCGAATCGATACGACAGGGTTAATAGAGGTTTTCCTCCGCAATGAAACACCAGCATTGGCGGTCGTTTCCAGCCTTTTTTCTTCGGTAAGCCGCGCCAGTGCTGGTGTTTTGTTCGCTGCGAATGGCCATCGCAACTCGAAAGGATCGCAATTCAACTGGCATAGAATGAAGTGAATTGCGGGATCGCAAATTGCTGTCCCGCATTCCGGAGCCATCATGTTTGACCTTGATCCCATCCTGCTCGCGCGCATGCAATTCGGCGCGAACATATCGTTCCACATCTTGTTTCCGACGATTTCGATATCGCTTACCTGGGTGCTGCTGTTTTTCAAGTTGCGGTTCAACGCGACCCACGATACGAAATGGATGGACGCGTACAAGTTCTGGGTAAAAGTTTTCGCGTTGACCTTTGCATTGGGTGTGGTCAGTGGCGTGACCATGAGCTTTCAGTTCGGCACCAACTGGCCGGGCTACATGGAGAAGGTCGGCAACATTGCCGGGCCGTTGCTCGCCTATGAAGTGCTGACGGCGTTTTTTCTCGAGGCGACATTTCTTGCCATCATGCTGTTCGGCATGAACCGTGTTTCGAACCGGATGCATACCATCGCCACGTTGCTGGTCGCGGGCGGTACCACGTTATCCGCATTCTGGATCCTCGCGCTGAATTCCTGGATGCAAACGCCGGTCGGCTTCGAGATGATTGACGGCAAGGCGCATGTGGTGAGCTGGCTGGAGGTGATTTTCAATCCCTCGTTTCCGTATCGCTTTGTTCACATGTTGCTGGCGTGCGGACTCACGTCGGCATTTTTTGTCGCGGGCATTTCGGCTTATCGTTGGTTGCGGGGGGACCGCGTTCCGGCGGTGACAGCCGCGATGAAAACCGGCGTGTTTCTTGCCGCCATCTTGATCCCTATTCAAATTGTCGTCGGCGATTTTCACGGGCTCAATACCTTGAAGCATCAGCCTGCCAAAATTGCCGCGATGGAAGGCATCTGGGAAACCGAGCGTGGCGCACCGGTGTTGCTGTTCGCCATTCCCGATGAAAAAACCCGCACCAATCATTTTGCGATTGGCATTCCGAAAGTCGCGAGCTGGATTCTCACGCATGATCCGGACGGAGAAATCAAAGGGTTGAATGATTTCAAGGGAAAACATCCGCCGGTGTTTCCGGTGTTCTGGGGATTTCGCGTGATGGTGGGTGTGGGCATGTTGATGCTGGCCGTGTCATGGCTTTGCACATGGCAATTCTTGCGACGAGGCGCACTCGCGTCGCTCATGCTCAAGGCGCTGATCGCAATGACGTTCGCCGGCTGGGTCGCCACACTCGCGGGCTGGTGGGTCACGGAAATCGGGCGGCAACCGTACCTGGTGTATGGCGTGTTGACCACTGCCGAGGCGGCATCAAAAGTGCCGGCAGGCATGATCGCGATCACCTTTGCGATGTACATGCTGCTGTATGTTTTTCTGATTGTCGCGTATGTGTCGGTGGTGTTTCATTTGGCACGGCGCGCGGGGGCGGCAGCGTGAATCAGGTCAGTAAAAAACCGCAGCGTTTAGCTCCGCTGTCATCCTCGCGTATGCGGGGATCCATTTTTAATCGTGCAATGCACCAGCGGTTCCCGCGTGCGCGCGGACGACAAACGAATTTGATATCGCCCCATCCATCGAAGGAGTCATCATGAATCAACTCGCTGACGGCGGCTGGCTGCCGGTCGTGTTCATGGTCTTGATGGGCCTTGCGATGCTCGCGTACGTCATCCTCGATGGCTATGATTTGGGAGTCGGTGTGCTTTTGCGCGGCGCAACCGATGAACAAAAAGACGTGATGATTTCGTCCATCGGTCCGTTCTGGGATGCCAACGAAACCTGGCTGGTATTGGGCGTGGGGATATTGCTGGTCGCATTCCCGGTGGCGCACGGCGTCATACTCACGGCCCTCTATTTGCCGGTTGCTGCGATGTTGCTGGGATTGATCTTGCGCGGTGTCGCTTTTGATTTCCGGGTGAAAGTTGCCGACGAACGCAAACCGATGTGGAACACGCTTTTCTTCGCCGGCTCGCTACTGGCCGCGTTTTCGCAAGGCGTGATGCTGGGCTTCTACATCGTCGGTTTCAAATACGAATGGCTACCGGTGTTGTTCGCGCTCTTCACCGGTGCCGCACTCATCGCCGGCTACGCGCTGCTCGGCGCGACCTGGCTCATCATGAAAACGGAAGCCGCCCAGCAATTGCGCGCGGTCACGTGGGCGCGCGCGAGTTTGTGGTTAACGGGTGCGGGCATCGCGGCCGTGTCGGTTGTCACGCCGCTGGTCAGCACACGTATTTTCGATAAATGGTTTTCACTGCCGAATTTCGCGATGCTGCTGCCGATTCCGGCCGCCACCGCCGTGCTGTTTTTCATTGTCGATCGCTCACTTCGCCGCCTGCCGATTCGATTGAATGAAGGCAACGAATACGGCGCATGGATTCCATTTGCCTGTTCGGTCGGCTTGTTCATGCTGGCGTTCTACGGTCTGGCGTACAGTATTTTTCCCTATCTGGTCGTCGATAAGATCGACATTTGGCAGGCGGCCAGCGCACCCGAATCGCTCAAATTCATTCTGGTCGGCACGTTGATCGTGTTGCCGGCAATCATCGGCTACACCGTGTATGCGTATCGCGTGTTTCGCGGCAAGGCGCGCGAGCTGACTTATTACTGACGCCC
>JANLQC010000136.1:0-3792 GCA_031367575.1 Betaproteobacteria bacterium
ATAGAGCCGCGGCAAAATGGATTCTTCCACGTAGCCGGCTCCGCCCAGACACTCCTGCGCTTCATTGACAAACGGCGGGCAGCGTTTGCATACCCAGTATTTGCCGATGGCGGTGGCGATGCGCGCAAACGCCGCTTCTTGTCTGTCGCGTGGCGAAGCATCAACCGCGCGCGCGACGCGAAACGTGAACGCCATCGCCGCTTCCGATTCCAGCGCCAGATCGGCCAGCACGTTTTGCATCAGCGGCTGATCGATCAGGAATTTGCCGAACGCCTTGCGATGGCGCGCGTGATGGATCGCCTGCACCAGCGCCTGACGCATCACCGCAGCTGAGCCGATCATGCAATCCTGACGTGTCAGCGCGACCATTTCCAGAATGGTCGCGACCCCGCGTCCTTCCTCGCCGATCAGCCACGCCACCGCACCGTGAAATTCCACTTCGGCACTCGCATTGCTCCAGTCGCCGAGTTTATTTTTCAATCGCTGGATGCGAATGGCATTGATACGGCCATCGGGCGCGCTGCCGGGTAAAAAGCGCGGCAACAAAAAACACGACATGCCGCGTTCCGTTTGCGCGAGCACCAGAAACGCGTCGCTCATTGGTGCCGACAGAAACCATTTGTGGCCGACCAGCTCGAAACGCGGGTTGGTTCCACCGGCGTCGATGGGGTAGGCACGCGTGGTGTTGGCGCGCACATCCGAGCCGCCCTGTTTTTCCGTCATTCCCATGCCGATGGTATTGGCGCTTTTTTGTGCAGCCGGAATCAGGCGCGCGTCATATTCAGAACCGGTGACACGCGGCAACCAATCCTTTGCAATGTCGGGTGCGTGGTGAAACACCGGCACCGATGCATAGGTCATGGTCATCGGGCAGCAAGTGCCTTGATCGGCCTGGCTGTGCAGATACATCAGTGCTGCGCGCGCGACATGCGCGCCCGGCGTTGGCGCGTGCTGCCAGGCAAATCCCGCCACCCCGTGGGCAATGCCCGCGCTCATCAGCCGGTGATACGCCGGATGGAATTCTACCTGATCGATGCGGTTGCCATAGCGATCAAACGGTTTGAATACCGGTTTGTTTTCGTTGGCCGCAAAGCCCAGCTCCATCAATTCGCCGCCGGCAATCGGCCCGTAGGCGCCGACCTTCACTGACGCCCAGCCGCCGCCTTCACGCACCAATGCCTGCTGGAGCGGCACATCGGTCGCGAACGCGTCATACGGGGCCAACGGTGGCGGCTGGTTGGTGACCTCGTGGGTCGCGAAGCGGGATTCAACTGACGATTTCATTTCCATCTGCGCACGTCGATTCGGGTTGGCTTTGCCGAGAAGACAAATTTAGCAGATATCCGTCAACGCCGAATTCCCGCACGCAAAGGTAGAATGAAAACATTGCGACCCGGAAAGCACGTTCATGCCATTGAAAATCGCCTTTATCGGCCTCGGCAACATGGGGGGCGCGATGGCGCGCCATCTCATCACGGCGGGCTACACGCTGTCGGTTTACGCGCGCCGCGCGGAAGTGATGAAGCCGTTCGCCGCCCTCGGTGCCAGCGCCTGCGATTCACCCGCCGACGCGGCGCGCGGTGCCGATATCATCTGTACCAATGTCACCTCAACGGCCGATGTTGCCCACGTTTTGCTCGGCGAAGAGGGCGCCATTCACGGTGCAAAGGTCGGTGCCATCGTGTGCGATTTTTCCACCATCGATGTGCGCGAAACGCGGCGCTTTGCACGCGAACTGGAGGGCAAGGGGATTGAATATCTCGATTGCCCGGTTTCGGGGGGTGCCAAGGCGGCCGACGCGGCCACGTTGACGATCATGGTGGGCGGCCGCGACGATGTGCTGGCGCGCGCCAGGCCGGTGCTGCAAAAACTCGGCACCAACATTTTCCACATGGGGGATGTGGGTTGCGGGCAAGTCACCAAGGCCTGCAACCAGACGGTGCAGGTCATCAACATTCAGGGTATCGCGGAGGCGATGATGTTCGCGCGCGAACACGGGGTCGATGGCAACAAAGTGGTCGAGGCATTGATGTCCGGATTCGCCGGTTCAAAAATGCTCGGCTTGATGGGCCCGAAAATGGCCAACCGTGATTTCGCGGCGGGGATTGAAGCAAGATTGCATCACAAGGATTTTGGATTGATTACCGATATGGCTGATCAACAGGATCTGAACATGCCGGCCACCCATCTGGTGTACGAACAACTCAATAAACTGATGCAGCACGGCTGGGGTTCAATGGACACCTGCAATCTGTTGCGCGTGATCGAGGAAGATGAGTGAGTGGGCCGGCCAAAATGGTATGCGCCACCGATGAACGCAGATGAACGCGGATGAACGCAGAAATTGCGAAGCACTACACTAGAAGCACCACCGTTGGACGCGGAATCGTGGGCGCACCATGCAAAGAACTTCTGCGTTCATCGGTGTCCATCAGTGGCCATAAATTTCTTTTTCATGGACTAAAAAAATGAACCTGTTCCGTCTCTTGCAACAACGCGTCGCCGCCGGCAATCCGGTGCGGGTCGGCTTGATCGGTGCCGGAAAATTCGGCTCGATGTATTTGTCGCAGGTGCCGCGCACGCCGGGCATGCACTTGTTGGGCATCGCCGATCTCAATCCGGTGCGCGCGCAGGAGTCACTGCGGCGCGTGGGCTGGAAAGATGAACAATTCGCGGCGCAGAATTTCAAGCAGGCATTTGCCAGCGGCACCACGCACATCACCGATGACGCAATGGCGTTGATCAAGAACAAGCACATAGAAGTCATCATCGACGCCACCGGTAGCCCGGCGGCGGGCATCGCGCATGTGCTCGCGTGCTGCGAATATCGCAAACATATCGTGATGGTCAACGTCGAAGCCGACGCGCTGGCCGGGCCGCTGCTGGCGCAGCGCGCGGCGGAAGCGGGCGTCGTTTATTCACTCGCTTATGGCGACCAACCGGCGCTGATTTGCGAGATGGTCGATTGGGCGCGCGCGGCGGGGTTTGAAGTGGTGGCCGCCGGCAAGGGCACCAAATATTTGCCCGCGTATCATTCCTCCACGCCGGACACCGTGTGGGGTCACTATGGATTCTCGGATGAGACGGTGGCGGGTGGCGATTTCAATGCGCAGATGTTCAATTCATTTCTCGATGGCACCAAAAGCGCCATTGAAATGGCCGCCGTCTGCAATGCAACCGGCCTCACACCGTCGCCGCGCGGGCTGGAATTTCCCCCTTGCGGCGTGGATGATCTTGCGCGTGTGCTGCGGCCGAAGACCGATGGCGGGCATTTGCATCATCGCGGGCAGGTGGAAGTGATCACCTCGGTCGAGCGCGATGGCCGCCCGGTGTTCCGCGATTTGCGCTGGGGCGTGTATGTGACCTTCGCCGCCGACACCGATTACGTGCGCCGCTGTTTCAAGGAATACGGGCTGGTGACCGACGACACCGGCAATTATTCGTCGATGTACAAACCGTTTCACCTGATCGGACTGGAGCTCGGCATCAGCGTTGCCAGTGCGGCGATACGCAATGAACCCACCGACGCACCCGAAGCATGGCGCGGCGATTGTGTCGCGACCGCCAAGCGCGATTTGAAAGCGGGCGAGGTGCTCGATGGCGAAGGCGGCTACACCGTCTACGGCAAGCTGATGCCGGCGGTGGTGTCCAAACGGCTCGGCGGATTGCCGATCGGTCTCGCGCACAAAGTGAAACTGACGCGCGCCATCGCGGCCGGCAAGCAGGTGACGTGGGAGGATGTGGCCATTGACATGAAGAGTGCGCCGGTGAGGTTTCGGCGCGAGATGGAGA
>JANLQC010000220.1:0-8012 GCA_031367575.1 Betaproteobacteria bacterium
ATCGACGCCGCCGTCGGCGCTAAATGGCGTGGTGATCGCAGGCAGGACGCCATTCCAAAACGTGTTCATGAATTTTTTGCTCCGTGAATTCCCCAGCAAAACGGGTCAGCTTCATCCAGTATCAGGCTGCCCTCGCCGCAAATGAACGCCTGCCCGGTAATGGTGGGAATGATGCCGCCGTCGGCGCGCTGAAAGCTGCACTCAAACACGCTGCCGACGATGCTCTCCTGTCGCCACACATCACCCGCCGCGAGTTTGCCATCCGCCGCGAGGCAGGCAAGCTTGGCGCTGGAACCGGTCCCGCACGGTGAGCGGTCATAAGCACCGCCGGGGCAAAGCACAAAATTGCGGCTATTCGATGTCGGCTGCGAGGGCGTGCCGAACAGTTCGATGTGATCGATTTCTTCACCGTTTGGGCCGAGAATGTTTTCGCGAGTCAACGCGCGGCGAATGGCGCGGGTAAAGGAAAAGAGATCATCGAGGTTGCCGGGATTCAATTGCCGCTTACCGGCGTCGACCAGAAAAAACCAGTTGCCGCCCCACGCGATATCACCTGTGACCGGACCAAATTGTTCGACATTCACCACCACCTTGTGGCGATGGCGGTAAGAGACGACATTTTGAATCGACACCTTGCCGTCCGCGTGCAAACTGCAACTGACGGTGCCGACCGGCGTATCGATGGCGTGGACACCCGGCGAAATCTTGCCCAGATATTGCAGCGTGGCGATCAGGCCAATGGTGCCGTGCCCGCACATGCCAAGGTAGCCATCATTGTTGAAATAAATGACCGAGGCCACCGACGTGGGCCGCATGGGCGGCAGCAGCAGCGCACCCACCATCGCATCCGAGGCGCGCGGCTCAGCGGCGACCGCTGCGCGAAAATGATCATGCTGATTGCGCAGAATTTCAACTCGCGCCGCGAGCGGCTCCTTGCCCAGATCCGGAAAGCCCTCGAGCACCACGCGGGTCGGCTCGCCGCCGGTATGCGAATCTACGTAACGGATTTTTTTCATTGCCAATCATTGCTGAAAACGCACGGCCAATCAATGCGCCGCGCGATGATTTGCCGCGTGCGTGGCACGGGAAGATCGAAAAATGTGCGGACTATTTCGGCGGATCCAGCAATACCGAAAACTTCTGCAACAACCGTCCGCTGCGCCAATTGAATTCAAGCAACAAATTGATCGCCGGCTCGTTGATCGGCGCGCTGCTGACGATGCGCAAAATCGGTTTGCCATCGGCGCGTTTTTCGGTGGTGATGCGCATTTGCCGCAGCAGCGGCGGGAACGCCAGCTTGGCATCCTGATACGCTTCCGCGCTCGCCAGAGTACCCTTGGCCAATTCAAACTCGAAGTCATCGGTGGGCAGCCCGGTGATTTCAATCTCGGCCGAAAACGGCTGGCCCAGCGCGGAATTGACCTTGATCGCGGCAAGCCCGGCGGCATTGGCCGCGATCGGCAAGGTAATGCACCAGATTGTGGCGATCAGGCGAAAGAGTGATTTTTTCATGACTAGTTTCATGGTGCTCCTCATTCGGTTGTTGGCGACGCGTGCGGTTTTAACAGGACATCAGGCACTTTAAACCCCTCATTGATTGCGCGCAATGCGGTCTCGCGGGCGGGTGCCGGCATGAACGAGGCGCGTGCGGCGTCGCGCATCATGTCGCTGATCTGGGCGAACCCGACACCGTTATGTTCAAACACCGCCCGCATTTCGCCGGAAAGCGTGACGCCGGACATCAGCCGGTTATCGGTTGAGATTGAAACCCGCAGTCCCGCTGCGGCCATGGCGCGCAGGGGGTGTGCCGCCATCGAGGCCGCCGTGCCGGTGTGAATGTTGCTGGTCGGGCAGACTTCAAAATGGAGATCCAGCGCGCGCGCCTGATCGAGCCAATCGGCCTGCTCTGCCGTGTTGGCTGCTTCCATGATCTTCACGCCATGGCCGATGCGTGTTGCGCCCATCGCGGCCGCTTCCAGCACGCGCGACCCAGCATCCGCTTCGCCCGCATGGCAGGTGATGCCGAGGCCGGCGTCGCGCGCAACGGCGAATGCGGCTTTGTGAACGGATGGCGGAAAGCCGCGTTCCGCGCCTGCCAAATCAAAGCCGATCACACCTTGATCCTTGTAAGCCGCCGCCAGACGTGCGCTGCGGATGGTCTTCTCAACCGGGTCGGTGCGCATGGCGCAAACGATCAATCCAGAGGGCAGGGCGCTTTTATGCAAGCCGCGAATCAACGCCTCCACCACCGCTTCGCCCGATAGGCCGCGTTCTTCCAGCAACAACGGTGCCATGCGGAATTCCGCGAGTACGCAGCAGTCGGCACGCGCGTCACAGGCCGCCTCGAAGGCGACGCGTTCGCACGCGTCAATTGAAGCCATCGCCGCGACAGTTAATCCGAATCCCATCAGATAGCGTTCCAGCGAGCCTGAATTGGCGTTGGCTTGCATCCACGCCGCGAGACCGGCGGCGTCGCCCGCAGGCACCGTTAGCGCGCGTTCGGCACACAATTCCAGCAAGGTCTGCGGACGCAATCCACCGTCCAGATGTTCGTGCAGCAGGATTTTGGGCAGGCTCGTCCATGGAATGTTGGCTGCGGGCATCGATGTCATGGTTGTTTTTCGATTGATTAGGGTCGGCGGGAGAGGCCAGAGAGTAGCATTGGCGGCACCGTTTGCGCCAAACGCCATCACGTTGGTTCGCGCGGCGTCGCAAAATGCGACCGGGTTTCACGGGTTCGGGGCAAGCTTTCTGCGCTTCGTCGCTTTGACCGGCATGATCGCGTCGAGTTGGACTATCCTGTGGTCTGCATATCGCAATCGACTGACTCGAAAGGAACAACGTCATGGACATCGCCGACCAGCTGCAAAAACTGCAAACACTGCGCGAGCAGGGCGCGCTGAGCGAAGAGGAATTCACGCTGGCGAAGCAGCGTGTATTGCAAGGCGCGGCGTCATCCGGGGCCTCGCCCAGCCCGCCACCCAATCCATCAACCCTGCATCAATTGAAACGCTCCCTGACCGACCGTTGGCTCGGTGGCGTATGCGGCGGTCTGGCCACCATGTCGAACATGCCCTCCTGGACCTGGCGAATCCTGTTTTTGCTCACCACCTTGTTGCACGGCGTCGGGCTTATCGCCTATCTGCTGATGTGGATTTTTGTGCCGCTGAACGTGGAGGCGCGCGCGCCGGTGAAGGAAGAATCAAGGCCCGCGTAACGTTCTGGCAGTTTTTTGAAATTCAATAGGCAATTGCAAGATGATTATCACCACTCCGCACTTGGCTTGAAATGGGGAGAATTCGTATCCATGTGCTGTCCTTGATGCCCTGACAAGGTACGTTGGGACGTGGGGTGTTCTCGACGCACCGAATTTTCCTGAACCAAGCCAACACCCTCATGAATCTGATGCACATGCATTCCCTCCGGGGCGGGACGCCACAAGCATTCATCCGTGGTGAGTCCGACCAATTCCTGCAACAATTCCGGCAATAATTCCGGCAAAAAAAAGCCCGATCGTGACGACGACTTTTGCGTCCAAAAGGGCGTCCTTGAGTGGTTGCACCTATGGCCGGATTCGGCCGTGTCACGCCGTCGTGCAAGCGACCAGACGCTCGTCTCAACGGGAAGAGTCACGACGGCGACCGCATCGCCTTGCAGTTGACCGAATCGCTCCACTCCAGCGTGCCCCTGCGTTTCGCGACCCTTCGCTGCGCGCGACCGGCAATGAACGATTGCAGCGCATTGGCAACAACCGTTTATTTCGTTAGGCCATCACCTTCGCAATCAACTCCGCTGCAATCTTCAGACTGTCCGCCGATTTCGCGCGCAATATGGTATTGCCCAATTTCTTTGGCAAGCGGATGCCATCGCGATAAAGATACATCTCGGTTTCCGCACCGAACTTGTAAGCGTAGGTGTTTTTCGCGCCGCGAAAAATCAGCCGTTGATTGGTGACGACAAGGGTGCCTTCGCCAAATGAATTGGCACCGGCGCTGGGTACATCGATCAAATCGTTCGGCGGGGTGGCTGCCCTGATGCGCCAGCCTGAATTGTTTTCGCCCCCCATCTGATCGAGCACTTCCGCCGCAAACGCGTAGTGCGCGATTTCATCCTCGTTCAGCGCAACACCGCGCACGCTGGCGCTGGTGGGCGGGACGACGGGCAACTTTCCGGCGCGGATGTCGGTCAGCAATCGCAGGCGGCCGAGATCGCGGCGGGTGATGTCGATCTGGTCATCGCGCAGCGCGAGAAATTTCTGGATGCGTGCGAGTTCGGCGGCTTCGGTTGATGTGAGCTTGCCACTCGCTTTGACGGCACCCGCCGCCTTGTTATAGACATCGCGGCGCAGCTGCGTTTTATCGTCGGCGATGTCGTCCACGTCAAGCGTGGCGCGCAATTTTTCAAGTTCGGCCGCTTTGGCCGCATCGATCCTGCCATCGGACGCCGCCTCTTTGAGCTTCCGGTGGTATTCGTCTTTTTTCTTGCTGCCGCCGAACCAATCCTTGATTGCCATGACTTCCTCCGTGACGATTTATTCCATTTGTCAATCGTTCGCACTGTAATCCCCGGACGCAATTCAGGGATGACATTGTTTTCTCCACAATGGAAATGGAATGACTTGTATTGACGCACGCCGTTCACCGCAGAGTTTACCGGATGGAAAAGACAGTGTTCATGAGAAAATATGCACATGAAAAGAAACAAATCCGCTGTCAATACTGAGTCTTCGGCCCAAACCGCGCCGATTTTTCACATTGCATTCTACAAATTCGTCACCCTTGAAGACCCCGAAGGTGTCATCGCGCATTTGCGGATGCTCACCAAAGATGTACTCGGCAGTATTCTGGTTGCCACAGAGGGCATTAACGGCATGCTGGCCGGCGGCGAGGCACTGCTCAACACGTTCCAGAATGCGCTGCAAAACGATAGCTATTTCGCCGGGAAATTCTCCGGCATCGCGTTCAAGCGCAGCCCGTGCAAAACCGCACCGTTCGGCAAAATGAAGGTGTACCGCAAGCCGGAAATTGTGCCGCTCGGCATTGCCGGTGTGGATGCCACAAAAACCGGCACCGATGTCAGCCCCGCTGAATGGCGGAAGCTGATTGCCGAGAGTGACGTGGTGCTGCTCGACAATCGCAACAGCTTTGAATACAAGCTGGGCCGCTTCAGGAATGCGATCAATCCGCAGGTCATCAATTTTCGTGATTTCCCCAACTATGTGAAGGCGCATGCGGCTGATTGGCAGGCCGACGGCAAACGCGTGGCGATGTATTGCACCGGCGGCATTCGCTGCGAAAAAACCAGCGCGTGGATGCGCGACATGAATATTCCCGTGTTCCAGCTTGAAGGCGGCATTCTCAATTATTTTCAGCAGATGCCGGACGCGGAAAAGGATTGGGATGGCGAATGCTTTGTGTTTGACAACCGGGTGGCGCTGGATACGAAATTGCAGGAAACCGGCACCACGGTCGAGGATGTTTACGCGAATGAACCCGATGGCGAATGGCGGCTGAATCGCGCGAAAGAACTTGAGGGATCGGCTTAGTCCAATGTTGCCGACCATTGAAGGCGTCGGGCCGAGTTGCATTGCACTGCCGCCCGGGTCTTGGCCGAAAGTGATTGATTTTCTGGTGGAGCGTTTCGACACAATTTCGCGCGGCGAGATTGAGGCACGGATGGCGCGCGGGCACGTGCTCGATGCCGCCGGCCAATGGATATTGCCGGATCAGGTGTATCAGGCGCACCAAAAACTCTATTACTACCGCCGCATCGACGCCGAGACGCCGATACCATTTGAGGAAACGGTGTTGTTCGAGGATGAGTTCATTGTGGTCGCCGACAAGCCACATTTTTTGCCGGTGACGCCAGGTGGCCGCTATTTGCAGGAAACATTGCTGGTGCGCCTGAAGCGCAGGCTGGGATTGGATACGCTGGCACCGATGCATCGCATCGATCGCGAAACGGCGGGGCTGGTGCTGTTCACCAAACAGCTTGAGACGCGCGGCAAATATCAGGAGATGTTTTCACGGCGCGAGGTGGAGAAACAATATCAGGCGGTGGCACCGTTTCGTGCAGACAATTCGTTGCCGATGAACTATCGCAGCTGTATCAAGAACACGGAACACTTTATGCGCATGACCATCGCAGACGGTGAAGCCAATGCGGAAACGCAGATTGGGTTAATCGAGGCGCATGGTTCGGGTTCACTGGCACGCTATCGCCTGACCCCGCTCACCGGCAAGCGGCATCAATTGCGGGTGCAAATGGCGGCGCTCGGCATGCCCATTGTCAACGATCAGATTTATCCCGAGCATTTTTCCAAAATGCAAATCGAGGCGGACGATTTCAGTCGCCCGCTGCAATTGCTGGCTGAAATTATTGCGTTTCGCGATCCATTGACGGGACAGAACCGGCGCTTTGAAAGTCAACGGAAATTGATGGCGTTTTGACGAATTGAGGGTGAATGGGTGCGTGTTTGAACAGAGGCACCCTGCAGGTCCTTCCACAAACCTCAAATCTCTGTCGCCCCTGCGCAGGCCCATAAGCGCTAACTTTAGACTTGGTGATCGGAAAAAAATATTGTCATCCTGAGCGTGGCGAAGGATCTCGTCGCATGAACCAGATCCTTCGCTTCGCTCAGGATGACACCTCTATTTTTATGGGTGAGTGGGCTTAAGTTAGCGCATATTGGCGAAGGCCGGAGCCCAATTTTGTCAATGTGTCAATGGCTTACGAAATTGGCTATCGGCCCGGCGCAACCCTTGTGGTTGTTCGCCGGTACGACTGGGTTTATAGAAGTACACTTACGCGTCTACGAAATTTGAAATTATTTCCCCGGTCTCATCAACAGCAAGATACGCAGCACCGCTATCCCTGAGCCAGGCCGCGGCACCCGCCGATCCCTTCAGCATCGCAATGGTGCTGACGCTTCCCGCCACCAGACACGAGGGTGCCAGAACGGTCACGCTCTGAAATCCGTGTACCGATTCGCCACTGCGCGGATCGAGGATGTGCGAGTAGCGTTTCCCCTCAAAATCCAAAAACCGCTCGTAGTCGCCGCTGGTGGCAATCGCGCCAGAGGCAATTGGCAATTGGGCGATCACGTCATCCTGATGGCGCGGGTGGCGGATACCCAATTGCCACGGCTCGCCGTCGGCGCGCGGCCCGGTCACGGTCACATCGCCGCCGAGGCTCACAAACGCATGGCGAAGTCCGAACGAAAGCAACACGGCCGCCGCGCGGTCGACGGCGTATTCCTTGCCGAAGCCGCCAAAATCGATCTCCATGCCGCGACTGGAAAGAAAAACGCGGGCCGAATCACCCGTCGCAGCGTGCGCCACATCGCGCACCACATCGCGCACCACTTTTGGCCAGCCGATCAGCGGCAACAATGGTGTGATCGCATCGCGCTTAGGCGGTTGACTGGAGTTGAAATTCCACACGCGGCGGAGGATGCCGGACGTGATATCGAATAGCCCGGCGCTTTGCTCAAAACAGATGGCCGCGTAATCGAGGAGGTGCGCGGTTTCGTCGTCGATTGCAACAGGTTCAATGCCGGCCGCCGCGTTGATTGCCGAGACCACGCTGTCGGGGCGATAGCGCGAATATTTGGCTTCAATGCGCTGTACTTCGGCCATTGCCGCCTCGGCAGTGGCATCGGCCTGCGGTTTTGATGGCGCAAACAATTCAATGACGTTGTCGCTTGCCATCGCGCGAAAAGTGTATCGGAACTTCTGTAACGTTTGCATGCGACAGTGCAAATCCGGTGGGGCCAATCGTCGAAAAAATCGGCAAATCTTGCTGGTTGGCGGCACCTAAAAGCGGTGCACAATTCCGGCATTGATCGCCACCGCCTGCAACGGCTCGAACGTCGGTGTGCCGCCGCCGATTTTCCAGCTTGCCTGCTGCCGATACATCGATATTCCCACATCAAACGCGGTGCCAGCCGTGAGCTGGATGATGGCCTTGATCGAGGGCTCGAACGAACCGAACGCGGCAAGGCGTTGATCGCT
>JANLQC010000577.1:0-2452 GCA_031367575.1 Betaproteobacteria bacterium
CCGGTCAATCCCTCAATCGGGAAATTCGCCCCTACCGTTTCCATCGACGGCAACCCGCTGCCGCAAGCGCCAAAGCAAAACTTCAACTTCACGCTGCGCTACAGCATGCCCACCAAGGACGGCGAATGGTATGCCTACACCGACTGGGTGATGCGCAGCAAAGTGAATTTCTTCCTGTACGAATCGGTTGAATTCACCGGCAAATCACTCACCGAAGGCGGCGCGCGCGTGGGCTACATCTGGGGCAATGGCAATTACGAAGCGGCAGTGTATGGCCGCAATATCACCAATCAGGTTCGCATTGTCGGCGGCATCGATTTCAACAACCTGACTGGCTTCGTCAACGAGCCGCGCATCTTTGGCGTGCAGTTCAAGGCGAAGTTCTGATACTGGATGTCGGCACCACCTGATCGTTCTGATTGGGTGGCGTTGAACAATGACGGGCGAATCCGAATGCCGGATTCGCCCGTATTTTTTTGAACAATGCGGATTTGCGGCACGCGCAATGTGCAAAGCCGGCCCGCACGTTCCTGAAGCACGTTTCCCGGAATGGGAGTATGTTTCGACACAATGAAGAATAGAATTCTCGATAACCGGCCCGGGTTGCGCAAAATCATTCGCGCGGCCGAGATCGTGGTGGTGCTCATCCTCGGCGTTTACGCTGCCATGACCTATCGCGAATTGAGAAGCCTGCGCGCGTCGCCGGTGATTCTGCCGGCCTATTGGTTTTACGTCGCGGTCACTGGAGATGAGGTGCAACGGGTACAGGCGCGCGGCAGTTGGTTGTCAAAAAATTCTGCGCCGGAATTCCTGCACACCACCACCATCGAATGCGTCAAGGCAAAGATGCAATGCATGGAGTCGTCGGCCGTGGTGGCGGTGAATGAAGGCGGCTTTCTGGAAACGGTGCAAACCCTGTTCGATATCGAATCGTGGACCGACAAGGAAATCATCACCAAAACCGATACGCAGCCGTGCGCCAGCCGCACCCTGCTGCTGGATATCGTCAACAAGCAGGCGCAAAGCACAGTGGTAAACACGCCGACCGGGAAAACCTGCAAGCCCGCACCGCCAGGCGAACAGATATTCAGGTTGGTGGCCGGGCATCAGGCGGTGGCCGGTAGCGCCGCCAAGGACAAGTAACCCTCGCGGCATGGTTGGCGCCGATCCGCACTTTGGCGCGCAGGCATCATCGTCGGCACCTGACCGCGATGGATGCCCGCCGTAATCTGCGCCCGCAATCAACTCCCCGAATTTTATGTGTGGCAGCGCACAGACTCTTTTCCACCTGACACGCGACAATTTTTGCATTGGATTGTTGCGATCAATCATTCATGAATGCACACATTGCCGCTGACGCGGATAAATTCACTTCTGCGCCTGAAATTGCGCCGCACCCCACTTGATTGGCCGCCCGGCATGGTCACCCGGCCGCTTCAGCACGAGTCAAAATCATGTTGGCACCGGCGCATCAGCGGTGGCGCTCGCCGAGACACTGAACCCATTCATGTTCAATGAGTCCGTCCGGTCAATTGGCATTGCGCGTTGATTGTTGGAAACACGTGCAAATATGCGCCGGGAATGCGGCGCGAAGGTGGCAAAGTGAATACCGACAATCGACAGGCATCGATTCAACCAATGACAGAAAATTGACGCAATGACATTGCCCCCCAATAAAGCAACGGAAAAACCGGTTGAATCCGCCACGCCGGATGCTGCCGGTGATCTGCCGGCCACGCTTAAGGCGGAGGCGGCACGCTATGCGCTGTTGTGCCGCCTGTACCCTTCGCTGTACCACAACTTTGCCGGTGCATTGCAGCCCATTGGCATGATTGCGATGACGATGGAAAAACGCCTGCAACATCCGGTTCCCGACATTGTCGCCATTGCCAAAAACGCCAGTGCCATTGCCACATCGTCGAAGCAGGCAAGTGCGGTCTCGAAGGGTGTGATGGGCTGGCTGGCACCGACCGACAACGTTCCGGTATCGATCCACGAAGGTGTTGAAGAATTGCTTGAACTGCTGGCTACCGATTTGTGCTTGTATGGCTTTGACACCACGCACGATATTCCCGCAACCGATGAAAAATATCCCCGCATCCTGTTTCGAACCGCCGTTGCCGGCGCGCTCATTGCGTTGTGCGATGGCGCCGCACTTGCCGGCACCGTGCGCGTTGCCGTGTCAGCCAGCGACGCGGGCGCGGCGGCGACGCTGACCTTGTCGCTGGACGGCAGGATTTCCCCCGCCGACATTGAACGACGCTATCGAAAATTGTCCCGCGACGACGCGCGCGCGCTGGCCGCGGCCGTTGGCATTCGGTTTTCATGCGGCGACAATTGGATTTCGCTGCATTTGCCGCGCAGTGGTATCACTGCCGCCTGACTCGACGCTAAACCACCATTAGCCGCGATTACGAACTGCACGACAGCGCCGAACATCCCGCCTTGTGAC